>CAZMUW010000171.1:0-4131 GCA_964569645.1 uncultured Desulfobacteraceae bacterium
GCAATATATGCTAAGGAACTCGCGCCAGGGCAGGCTTAGTGGCTGAACTGTTACGTTCACTTTAGCTCACTTTAGTTCACTTTAGGCACTTATACTCAGCTCATTGGCCAGTTCCATGAACCAGTCCACCTTTTCCGGTGGGGCAACGCCTGGCACCTCGCAACCTGAGGCCAGAATATACCCGCTATCCTTAGGGGCGATATCAAGACAATTCTTAATGGCCTGCTTCATCTCTTCTTTGCTTCCGGAAAAGAAAAGATTGGTGCTGACATTGCCTATGAGGACCGCCTTACCCTTGGTGGCCTCCACCGCCCTGGCCAGATCCGTAGGTTCATCAATACTGATATTGGTCACCCCGGTATTGGCCATATCTTCAAGGATGGGATCGGTATATCCACAAATATGAAGCCCTACGCCTACCTTCTTTTCCTTGAAGTGATCAACGATCTGTTTATGGTAGGGGAAGATAAATGTTCGGTAGATCTTGGGCGAGATGAGGCTGCATGAGGCAGGGGCCTCAGAATAGCTGAGGCCCACTTTAAGCGGATAAAGGGCTTCCCCGAACCGGATGGACATCTGGGTGCAGAACCGCATCAATTCATGGACGTAATCCGGATCCTTCATGGCATCCCTGATGAGCTCACTGGCCCCTCTGAGGCCAATACCGATCGTCCAGGGACCGGCCAGAACGCCAGATACGATTGAATCTGTGATTGTTTTTTTGGCCTCGGCTATGGTCTCTAAGTAAACGGGCATGCGTCCATCCTTTGTGGGATCAAGAAGCTGGAGGCTGCTCAATTTCCCCTTGTCTTCAAGGGCAAATTTGGTGGAAATGCACATACTGTTTTCGGGAAACTTGAGTTTGTTGCCCATGGCCTCCGGTTCCATCAACAAATCTCCCTGCATGACGATGATATCCGGTTTGAAACGCTCATAAGCGGCCACCTGTGCCTTCACAAAGGTCTTAGGATCCAGCAGAAACTCCCTGATGGAGGCCCCTACAAGCTGTGCGTTACACTGGCCCATGATGGGGTAAGCAGGGATCCTATCAATCCGGATCTCTTGATCGGTAAAGGTCTTTTTGAAGGCTGCCGAAACACGTTGTCTTCCCGTGTATGTTTCCATTTACAATTCTCCTTCATCCTGCCAGATTCTCATCTGCTCCTGGTAGGATGGTGGAAATGTTGCTTCAAAATTAAAGAAGCTGGTGATGGGATATCTGATACCAGCCTTATGGGTCTTGGCCAGTCCGTCCAAAGCTGTATCAATCTTCGAAGCAGGAATCAAGAAAGTCATCTCATCATCCTGGGTCATTCCGAAGATCCTGTCTCCATTGCCTGGGACAAGATAGCGGCATTCATTCTTTTTCATCACCGTGATAATGGCTGAGCATCCCAGCCTCCCCATGGAGGAAGACTGGACAGCACCCCCTTTGTTATAGAGGGCTCCCTGAATCAACCTCATAATTTGAGCCGGATTACCATAAATCATTAAAAGGTCCGGTTCAAAGGCAGCCCGGCCGAGTGGGGCTACCAGAATGTGACTGTAGAGGCCGAATTCAAATCGATCTACAAGGTCTTCTTCCCTTTTTCCTGTTTCCTTGGAAGTAGTGAACATGCCGGCGGCTAAACACCCTTCATTGTAAAACTCAATGTTCTTGAAAAAGCCGAAGGGAGCTGCACCCAGGGAACATTGCATGTCCTCCTTACCCATGGCGACTGCCCAACCCAATTTTCTGGCCATACCTATCCCTTGACATATGGCAACCCTTTTCTTCATTTGCTGAAAGGGACAACGGACCTTTTCCGGTATTTCCTCCTCCGATTTCAGCATCTTTATCGCCAACGGGAAGGTAAGTGGACGTATATAGGTGTTCAGGGTCTGTTCTAGTCCTTTTAAATCTGCCATGATAACCTCCTTCTATAGTGATGTTTAACTGCCCTTTTAGCCTAGATTTAATCTCTTTGAACAACTTAGGCACGACTTTCCTGAAATCCTCAACTACTATGACATCGGACGTATAGGCTGAGATTTGGTCAACGGCTACAATGAGCAGAAGACTACCCAGGTCATAGGTATCCCGCATCTTGTCACGAAAGAACAGTGTATTTTTCAGCCTGATAAGCCTAGCTAAGAACGGCTCTGGAAATTATCAGGCGCTGAATTTCTGATGTCCCCTCGTAGATCTCAGTCACCTTAGCATCGCGGAAGTAGCGCTGCATGGGATATTCCATCATATACCCATAACCACCAAAAATCTGGATGCCCCAGGTAGCAGCTTTCATTGCAAGCTCAGCGGCATATACCTTTGCCATGGCGGCGTTTGTGGAGAAGGCCGCACCCTTGTCGGCCAGGTAAGCAGCTTTGTAGTAAAGGAATCTTGCCGCCTCAATCCCAGTGGCCATATCCGCTATTTTCCAGGCAATGGCCTGGTTTTTGGAAATAGGAGCACCGAACTGTATCCGCTGTTTAGAATACTCAGTACACTTCTCCAAAACCGCCAGAGCGATACCCACTGCTTGAGCGGCAATACCTATCCGCCCGCGGTCAAGGGTGGATAGTGCTATCCTCACACCCTTTCCATCTTCCCCAATACGATTGGCTGCGGGTACACGGCAGTCTTCAAAGAAAAGCTCAGCAGTAGTAGCGGCACGCATGCCCAGCTTTTTGAATTTCTTGCCTTTAGTAAAACCAGGCATTCCCATCTCCACGACAAAGGCGGTCATGCCTCGTGGTGCTAACTCAGGGATACTGGCAAATACGATTGCAGTTTCACAAACCTCCCCATTACTGATGAATGTCTTTTGCCCATTGAGGACATAGTCTTCACCGTCTTTCACTGCTTTCAACTTGATATTAGTTATATCACTACCGGCCTCTGGTTCAGTTAGGCCATAGCTTCCTACCTTCTCCCCTTTGGCAAGAGGCGGCAGGAACCTTTGCCTTTGCTCTTCATTCCCAAAGTGGTAAATTGGGCTGGCACACAAAAGCAGGTGACTGTCCAGTATATGAGCAGTAGAGGCGCAGGCCTTGCCGATTTCTTCTATGGCAATAGACAATGAGAGCTCACCAGAGCCACTGCCTCCATACTCGGCCGGGAGAATCATACCCGTGAGTCCGAGATCGGCCATTCGTTTAAAGTTCTTCCACGGAAATTCCTCTGCCAGGTCCAACTCATCGGCTACAGGCGCCAGCTCATTCCTGGCAAAATCCCGGATTGTCGCCTGCATTATCCTTTGCTCTTCAGTTAATTCAAAATCCATAATTCCCTCCTTCTGAAAGTTCTTAATTAACGATACATTACTAAGATATATTCTACAAAGTGGAACATGCTCAATAAGATGCGGAAAATCCTAAATCCTAAACCCTATTCCCATATAATTTTAAAAAAGTCAAAACTTTTTTAATGAATCTTTTCATCGATCAACAGGGGATTACTTTGTTCAGCCCCATTATCCGGGGCCCCTGTTATCCATTACTCTTTTTTATCTACTTTTCCTTGAGCTTTAATGTTTCCCGGTTCCTCAAGATCATAGGCCATATCCCTCTAAGCCGAATAAGGGGAATATTGGCTTTAATCCTTAACACAATAGTGTATCCTTAACGGCATTGGCTCCAGGATTTCAACGTTGGAAGATAGTAGAGCCCAAGCTGACTTTTGGGAACCCTGTTTAACGGGGTGAACACGGGGTATAATGCACATATGAAATTTCTAATGGGGTTAACTTTTTGAAGGGGGCATACATGGATTTGCTAAAGGTCATCAGGGCGAGAAGGAGTTTTAAAAGGATAGCTATGGGTGTTGCCCTGGGATATCGAGACTGGGATTATCCAGTGAATCAATTTGAAAGAGGCAGGGGGAAACTGGAGGAATTTGTCACCTGGGCGAGCTAAATTTCTTAAGATCCATTAAGGCCTTATCGATCTTTTCCTTGAGCGCTGGGTCGCTCCCTGCAAGCCCCTTTGCCTTTTTAAAATGGAAAAGGGCCTTTTCTCCCCTTCGTAGCTTCGTGAAATATATCCCGAACTTAGGGGCTTCGCCCCAATTGGAATAATGGAATAGTGGAATTATGGCCCCAGTGAAATAGAAGGAGTTTCACGGGGTAAAAATAATGGGTTCTGGAAAAATGG
>CAZMUW010000172.1:0-4120 GCA_964569645.1 uncultured Desulfobacteraceae bacterium
CGGGAGGGGGTTAGGGGGAGGGGGTGAAAAATGGGATTTCCTATACTATTAAATTATCTGTTCCCCTGTGGAACCAAAACGTCTTTCCCGTTTCTGGTAATCGAGAAGGGCTTCCAGGTATCGTTCCCTGTGGAAATCTGGCCAAAGGGTAGGGGTAACGAAGATTTCTGTATAGGCTATCTGCCATAGGAGAAAGTTGCTTATCCTATATTCCCCACTTGTTCTAATAAGTAAATCTGGATCCGGGATATCAGATGTATAAAGATACTTAGATAAACGCTCCTCTGTGATCTGCTTAACATTTAATATATCTTTATCAATGTCTTTAAGCATATTTTTTACTGCCCCGACAATTTCCTGTCTTCCTCCATAGCTCAAGGCAAGGGTTAGGGTCATCTCTTTATTGTGAGCAGTTTTTTCTATTATTTGCCAAAGGGTTCTTTGAACTTCTCGTGGAAGTTTTTCTGTTTGCCCAATACATGCAAGCCTAATTCCATTATTTAGCATCTCCTCTAGCTCAGCCTTAAGGTAGCGGCTTAGAAGACTCATCAAGGCCTTTACCTCATATTTAGGCCTTTTCCAGTTTTCCTCGCTAAAGGCATAGAGGGTAAGCCATCTTATGCCTAATTCCCGGCTGGTTCTGACAACATCCCTTACAGATTCTACACCCTTGCGATGGCCGGCGATCCTGTCAAGGCCTTTTTTCTTTGCCCAGCGCCCGTTACCATCCATTATAATGGCGACATGCCGGGGTAATTTATCCGGGTTTAATTTTTCCATTTGATGGGCTTAGAGTAAGAGTGTAAGAGGGTAAGGGCGAGGCATCAAAATTCGAGTATTTCACTTTCTTTTTCTTTTCTGATTCCATCTGTTTTTTTAATGAATTCATCGGTAATTTCTTGCACTTTATCCTGGTGCTTATACATCTCGTCTTCTGATATTTCACTTTCATTTTTTAACTCTTTTAATATCTCATTGGCATCACGTCGGTGGTTCCTGATGACTACCTTACTCTCCTCTGCCATTTTTTTGGCAATCCTGGCAAGTTCCTTGCGTCTTTCTTCCGTCAGTGGAGGTATTGAGATCCTGATTAATTTTCCATCGTTCATAGGTGTGAGTCCAAGTCCGGATTTCAGTATGCCTTTCTCAATGTTCCCAATGATGGATTGATCCCAGGGCTGGATAGTTAAGAGCCTGCTTTCTGGGCTGCTAATAGAGGCTATTTGATTCAAGGGCATCTGGGTTCCATAACATTCAACTTTTATGCCTTCAAATATGGAGACGGAAGCCCTTCCAGTTCTCATCTTCTTGAATTCTCGATTTAGGGCCTCAACAGCTTTTTCCATTTTTTGGCGTATCTCTGATAAGATCTCATCTTTCATCGCTTTCTCCTGCTATTAGGGTTCCCACTTTATGCCCAGTAGCAATCTTTTCTATATTCCCCCTTTTGCCTACATTAAAAACAATAATAGGAATTTGCTGTTCCATAGCCAGAGATATGGCGGTCAGGTCAATTACCCTGAGCTTGTTTCCTAATACCTGTTCGTAGCTAATCCTGCTAAATAGTTTGGCAACTGGCTCTTTGGCTGGATCCCGATCATATACACCATCAACCTTAGTAGCCTTAAGAATAGCCTGGGCATTGATTTCTATAGCCCTTAGGCTGGCTGCAGTATCTGTGGTGAAGTAAGGGTTTCCAGTCCCTCCTGCAAAAATGATAATTCTTCCCTTATCTAAATGTCTAAGTGCCCTTTCCCTATTATATGGTTCCACCACCTTGTCTATTTCCAGAGCGGTCATAACAGTTGCTGCTGAACCAACTGCGTTTAGAGCCTCATTCAAGGCAAGTGCATTTATGACGGTAGCCAGCATTCCCATATAATCAGCCGTTACTCTCCCAATACTGAATTCAGAGGATTTTGCTCCCCTGAAGATATTACCACCACCTATTACAATGGCTATCTGTGTTCCAAGCTTGTGAGCAGAATGAATTTCAGAGGCAATATCCTTGAGGGTCGGGGGATTTATACCACTATTTTTATCCCCCATCAGTGATTCGCCGCTTAATTTTAATAGGATCCTACTAAAAGGCAGGGTCCTACGAGCTACTGGCATGATATTTTTTTGCCTATCGGGGCGAAGCCCCTAAGTTCGTTATGTTTTATCCTCAGCTTCCCCTAACTGGAACCTGACAAATCTTTTTATGACAATGTTTTCACCATTCTTGGCTTTCAGTTCATTAAGAAGGTCTTCAATAGTCATATCAGGGTCTTTCACATAGGCTTGATTTAGGAGACAGACCTCGGAGAAGAATTTCCTCAATTTTCCCTCAACAATTTTTTCCACAACCCTTTCCCCTTTACCTGACTGAGTAGCTTGAGCCCTGTATATCTCTTTCTCTCTTTCCACTATCTCCGGAGGTAGGTTATCAGGACAGAGAGAGATTGGGTTTGTTGCTGCTATGTGCATGGCCAGATTTTTGGTAAAATCTGTAAAGTCTTCTGTTTTGGCGCTGAAATCGGTTTCACAATTTACCTCTACAAGAACACCAATTTTTCCTCCCATATGCACATAGGACTTAATTTGGCCCTCGGAAGCAATCCTGCCTTCTCTTTTTTGGGCCTTTGCTATACCCTTTTTTCTCAATATCGCAACAGCCTTGTTAATATCTCCACCTGCTTCCTGAAGGGCATTCTTGCAATCCATGATGCCCACGTTAGTCTTTTCTCTTAGTTCTTTTACCAATTGAGTTGATATTTTCATGTGTCTTCTCCTTTTTACGCCGTCAGAATGCCCCTTGGGGAAGTATGGGTATCGGGCTATAAAGCCCTGAGTGAAGTTCTAACAGGGTTTACTCTTCAGGTTGAATGTCCTCCGGGCCTTCAACCTCAGTGGATTTAACAACCTTAGGTTTTTTAGCTATTACTATAACTTCAGGTCCTTCTTTTTTCTCTTCGGTTGGTTTAAAGCCTTCGGTGATTTCTTCTAATTCGGCTTCTTTCTTTATCTCAAGCTCTTCCTCCGCCCTTAGTTTTTCCTCTCTCTCATGATGTCCTTCAGTACAGGCATCAGCAATAATAGAGGTCAATAGCCTTATGGATCTTATGGCATCATCGTTTCCCGGGATAATGTAATTAATTTTTTCGGGATCCCCGTTTGAATCTACAATGGCAACTATAGGGATTCCCAATTTTTTCCCTTCGTTTACTGCGATTTTTTCCTTCCTTGTATCCACAATAAAAAGGGCAGAGGGAAGCTCGTCCATATCTTTAATGCCGCCCAGACTTCTTTCTAACTTTGCCAACTCTTTTCCCATCCTCATCGCCTCTTTTTTTGTATAGCGGCTAAAACTCCCATCTCTTTCCATCTCCTCGAGCTCTTTAAGTCGATTGATGCTTTTTCTCATGGTTTGATAATTGGTGAGTGTGCCGCCCAACCACCTATTGCGGATGTGAAACATGCCACATCGCTCGGCCTCTTCTACAATTGAATCCTGGGCCTGTTTTTTTGTGCCCACAAAAAGGACCACCCCACCTTCGGATACTGTCCTCACAATAAAGTTATGGGCGTCTTTTAATAATTTAACCGTATTTTGCAGATCTATAATATAGATTCCATTTCTTGCCCCGAAGATATAGGGCTTCATTTTAGGGTTCCATTTTCTGGTCTGATGTCCAAAATGAACCCCTGCCTCTAATAAAAGTTTCATGCTAATTTCGGTCATAAAGATAATCCTCCTTTTTGCTCACTTTTCCTAAGGCCGGATAGCTAATAAAACCCACTCTTTTCAGTTAGTATAATATAATAATAACAAAAAGTGTGTTTTATTTATCCTTTTTTTTTATTCCTATCAAGGAAAAAATAGATTGAAGATTCCTTAGTTTAAAAGATTGAAGGATAAAAACGCTTTCTTTCTTGCCTGGTTGTAAAATCCTGAATTAATATTCTCTAAAATGGTACTGAAAACTGGACAGCCATCTTTTTTCGTAATCGTTCACCCCCACCCTAACCCTCCCTCGTCAAGGGGGCTTGCTATTACCCATAAGTCCTCTCTTCTTGGGGAGGCATAGAGGGGGACTAAGCTGTGAGATAGTATTCGGGAGGTATTTGAATATCGAAT
>CAZMUW010000173.1:0-4098 GCA_964569645.1 uncultured Desulfobacteraceae bacterium
AGCCTCAAAAAATCCACCTAATTTCAATAAGTTGTAGAGTTTCCGAGACGTTTAAAATTATTTCATTGTAAATTAAATTAAATTATGATAAAAAGTAACTATATTTAGAATATGCTGGCTAATGTCTATAGCAGTTCTGTCATAGGTATCGATGCCTACGTAGTGGAAGTTGAGGTAGATATCTCCAGGGGTCTACCATCCTTTTCCACGGTAGGTCTGGCAGAAGGAGCGGTCAGGGAAAGCAAGGAAAGGGTGAAGGCAGCCCTAAAGAATTCTGGCTACCACTTTCCTAATGACAGGATTACTGTTAACCTTGCCCCTGCCGATGTAAAAAAGGAAGGCAGTGGCTTTGATCTTCCGATCGCTATAGGAATACTGACAGCAACCGGACTTATTCTCCATTCGGCATTGAACGATCACCTCACTATTGGTGAGCTATCCCTGGACGGAAGTTTAAGACCCATAAAAGGGGCCCTCTCTATGGCCATAATGGCAAAGGAACTCGATTTAAAAGGAATATATCTTCCTTCAGGGAATGCCATGGAAGCAGGTGTAGTGAAGGGAATAGATGTTTATCCATGTAATACACTTTCTCAGTTAGTTCAATCCCTGAATGGTATGGAATGTATAAGCCCGATTAAAATAGACAGAGATCATATAGTTAATAAAATAAATTACGATATCGACTTTAGTGATGTCTGTGGCCAGGAAAACGTGAAAAGGGCTTTGGAGGTTGCTGCCGCAGGTGGTCATAATCTTTTGATGATCGGCCCCCCAGGTGCAGGAAAGACCATGCTTGCCCAACGGCTTTCCACTATCATACCAGGCCTTACCTTTGAGGAATCCCTGGAAACATCCAAAGTTTACAGTGTTATGGGCCTCATGCCTAAAAGCCAGGGTCTGATCACTGCCAGACCTTTCAGGGCCCCTCACCACACCATATCTGATGCTGGCCTGATAGGCGGAGGCCAGACACCAAAACCTGGAGAGGTTAGCCTGGCCCATCATGGTGTGCTTTTTTTAGATGAAATGCCGGAGTTTAAAAAGAATGTTCTCGAGGTGCTCAGGCAACCAATGGAAAGTGGTATAGTTACAATATCCAGGGCGAGCTCGACAGTAACCTATCCAGCTAACTTCATTATGGTTGGGGCAATGAATCCGTGCCCATGTGGCTTCTTTGGGGACCCAAAGCGGGAGTGTACCTGTTCTTATAGGGAGATACGGAGATACAGGGCAAGGATATCAGGGCCCCTTATGGATCGGATCGATATCCATATAGACGTACCCTCCGTACCTTTCAAAGATCTAACAGGGACTGGCCAGGGTCAGTCTTCTTCCGATATTCGCCAGAGGGTTATAGCCGCAAGAAAGATCCAGGAAAAGAGGCTACATAAGACAAAGATCCATACCAATGCCATGATGAAAAGCAGGCAGATAAGAAGATTCTGTCAAATAGATGAAAAATCCAACTCTCTGTTGGAAATGGCCATGGAGAAATTCGGGCTTAGTGCACGAGCCCTTTCACGCATTCTTAAGATTTCCAGAACCATAGCAGATCTTGCCGGATCTCAGGACATTGAGCAGGCTCATATAGCCGAGGCAATACAATATAGATCTTTAGATAGGAAGTTAATCGTATGAAAAAATTTATTAAAATAACGCTCTCTCTATTCCTTGTTATCCTTTTTTTAATCACCTCAACAGGTATTGGCTTGTGGTATTTATGGTCGAGTAACCTTCCATACATAGGCTCTCTTAGGGATTATAATCCCCCGGTCATCACAGAAGTTCTTGCTGACGATGGTCAGATTATTGGGCAATTCTCAGATGAAAGGAGGATCTTAGTACCCTTGGATGAGATTTCCAGGTATATCATCGATGCCTTTATTGCTGCAGAAGACGCCCGATTCTTTCAGCACAGAGGCATCGACCTTTCAAGTATCTTGAGGGCACTTCTAAAGAATATTAAGGCAGGCAGGATTGAACAGGGAGGAAGCACTATCACACAGCAGGTTACTAAATCACTCCTTCTAAAAAATTTTGCAAAGACCTACAAAAGGAAGGTTAGGGAGGTACTACTTTCTCTTCAAATTGAAAGGGAATTCTCTAAAGGGGAAATTCTTTACCTTTACCTGAATCAAATATACCTGGGTCATGGTCTATATGGTGTTGAGACAGCCAGTCAGGTCTACTTTGGCAAAAAGGCCAGTGAATTAACTATCGCTCAATCCGCACTCCTGGCCGGTCTCGCCCAGGCCCCAAGCAGAGATTCTCCGATCAAACATCTTGACAGGGCAAAGATTAGGCAGAAATACGTCTTAGAGAGGATGAAGGCTGAGGGATTTATAGACGATGAACAATTTGAAGAGGCATTAGAAACAAGGTTAGAGATTCAGCCAAATAAAGAACAGTACCCTCAAAAAGCCCTTTACTTCTTAGAATATGTTCGCCAAAATATCGAGCGAAAATACGGTCGCCATCCCCTATATAGGGGTGGATTAAAGATTTACACCGCTGTTAATCTAAAAATGCAGACAGCGGCAGAAAATGCCATTAAAAAGGGACTAAAAGAGTTTGATAGGAGAGAGGGATTCAGAGGTCCGATAGGAAGGGTAAATTTTGCTGTGGAAAAGGACTACTACCGGCAAATGATCAAAAGATTAAGCGAAAACCCCTTGGTAATAGGGTCAATTACTGAAGGGGTTGTCATAAAGGTAGACAGCAAAAAGAAAGAAACCCTGGTCAGGATCGGAGACAAAAAAGGAATACTTCCTCTTTCGGGTATGAGATGGGCAAGAATGGCTGATCCGGAAAAGGCTTACTTTGAGAGCAAATTGAAAGATCCAGCCGATGTTTTAGCGCCAGGAGATATCATTATGGTGAAAGTCATTAAAGAAGCGAAGGATTTTCCTGGCTGGATCCTATCATTAGAACAAGTACCTGAGGCCCAGGCCGCCCTGATCTGCCTGGAGGCCAAAACAGGATATGTGAAGGCAATGGTTGGCGGATTAGATTTCTCCAAAAGTCAGTTTAACAGAGCAACTCAGGCAAGGAGACAACCTGGCTCTGCCTTCAAGCCAATAATTTATGCCGCAGCCCTTGACAAGGGATTCACACCTTCTTCAATAATTATCGATACACCTTTTATCTCCTCCTTTGGTGAGGAGAAAAAACTATGGAAACCGAAAAATTTCAAAGAAAAATTCTATGGTCCTACACTGTTTAGGACTGGCCTGATAAAATCACGAAATATAATTACAATAAAGATTCTAAACAAGATCGGTATTAACTACGCAATTGCCTATGCAAGGCGGATGGGGATAAGATCGCCTCTCAGTGCCGATCTATCGTTAGCCCTTGGTACCTCAGGAGTATCCCTTGCTGAATTAACGAGGGCATACTCAGTCTTTGCCAATAGTGGTTCATTGGTAGAGCCCATCTTTGTTACCAAAATAATTGATAGGAATGGAAAGATTCTCGAAGAAAACCAAACTTCATTTACTGAGTCAATCTCTCAAGAAACAGCCTATGTAATGACCGATCTCTTAAAGGCAGTGGTCAAGGAGGGTACCGGTTGGAGGGTTAGATCGCTGAAAAGACCGTTGACAGGCAAAACTGGTACCACTGACGACCTGATGGATGCATGGTTTGTAGGTTTTAACCCTACCCTTGTTACCGGCGCTTGGGTAGGTTATGATTATAGCAAACCAATGGGTAAAGGAGAAACCGGATCAAGGGCTGCAAGCCCTATCTGGCTCTACTTTATGAGAGAGGTTCTCAAAGGAAAACCAAAAATTCCATTTCAACATCCCGGGGGTGTAGTTATCAGCAAAATAGATGCCAAAACCGGCCTCCTGGCCAGTCCATTCTCTAAAAAAACCAGCTTTCAGGCATTCAAGAAAGGCACAGAGCCTGCCAGGCATTCCCCAAAGCCAGATCGTGGAAAACCTGGGGAATTCTTTACGCTTGATATGGATTACTCTGGTAAATCCCATTAGAGTTTTCTGAATGCCCTTTAAAACACTCCCCCCAAACTATATCCCGGGTTGAGCGGTTCAACGTTCAAGCCCGCCCTGGCGCGACGACCATTATCAAGGA
>CAZMUW010000174.1:0-4022 GCA_964569645.1 uncultured Desulfobacteraceae bacterium
TGTTCCATTAAAAATACTGTTATTTCAATAAGTTATAGAATTTCCGAGACGTTAATTAGAGCGCGGTATGACGAGTAACCGGCAACAAGAAATTAGATGAGCTATTTTTTCAGCTCATCCCATCTATAATCGATCAATTCAAGGAGGACACCGCTTACGGCCTTTGGATGAATAAATGCGAACTCACAATCCCTAAAGGGTCTTGCCCCCCCAATAAAGGGATAACCTTTGCCTTTCAACTCATCCATGGCCTCTCGGGTGTTGTCCACATTAAGGCTAATGATCATAACACCCTCGCCTCTTTTCTCGATAAATTTGGCTACCTCTCCATCTGGAGATGTTGACTCAATCAACTCGAAGCCCACTTCACCCAACCAATATCTTGCCACATTGATCTTTTCGCCTTCATCAACGTAGGGATCATCGGGTTCTGGCTTCCCGAGAATAGGCTCCCAGATCTTCCTGGCCTCCTCCAGATTTTTTACTGCAATACATATGTGATCTATCTTATTTACTTTCATTATCCCCTCCAAAATGTAAATGTTTCTAAAAGGTTACGGATTCAAGCGGAAGGGAGATAGCATGATCCGGGCAGACACAGCCACATTCATTGCAGTCCTCGCATAAGAATTCCGTAACCACAATCCTATTATCCTGCACCCTCATTGCTGAATCCGGACACGCCTCCACACAGAGAGGTTGCGTTATCCCTCCACACATGGTACATTTCTCTGTATCCACCTGAGCAGCCATATCGTATACTCCTATTCTTAGTCTTTATATAATCTCCTTAGGCATACTCCCTCTCCCCTTGGAATGGCCTTTAATGTTTCTATCTTGTAGTTGACGTTAAAAAATATGTTTACATCCTTAAGTATGGACTGGAGAATCCTATCACAACACAACACATCTTCTTCCATGTCAACGTCATACTCTTTGGCAAAGGTCGGCCATGGGCACCTTTCCCACTTAATGAAGACCTCTAAAGGATTTTCTCCCTTTTCCAGTGTCACAATGGCCCCATGATTTATCCAGTTACCCGCATAGCTCTTGGCCAAATTCATCAACCAGGCCTCCTCACCTTTCAACCAATTCAAGCGGGGCAGAAAACCCTTCCCTATCTCCGTACCCATGATTTCAGCGGCCCTTAAGCTGACATCCAAAGGCTTTGCATCAGGTCCAGCATCTTTTAGGGCTGCCAGCCGCCATCTGAAGTAAGTTCGGCCAATTTCATGCTGGGCACTGTGCAGACCTCTCCACAATCTACTTATTTCCTTTTCGGCATTGAATGACATTCTTAACCTCCTCACTAAACCCGAATACCGATTCGGTATCCGTCATGTACCGCGCTGGATAAGTTGCGGGGTACCAATGCATCTCCAATAACAAAAAGTTCGATACCCTCTTCTTGAACAGCATCTTTCAAGCTGTTGTTTGCCTCCCTCTCGGTTACAACGACGGTATCACATTCCACTGGAAACCGATATCCATCGTAGGCCCTTACCAGGACTTCATCGCCCTTAATCTCTTCTATATCGCAGTCATTATAGGCCATAACTCCATTCTGCCTAAGATAGATCATGTATCGCCATTTGAAGGATGGGTTAACGTCAAATCCGGCGGTTTTTTCCTTTCCAACGATGGTCACCTTTTTACCCTGCTTGGCCAGGAATAGGGCCACTCCAATGCCCGGTTTTCTATTTCCCCACACTACAACCTTATCACCAACATTGGCCTTACCACTTAGCACATCCAATACATTCACCACGTTTTCCACCTCAAAACCGGCACCCTGGCCCTTTGAGTAAATGGGTCCTGTCGCCAAGACTACGGTATCCGGCAGCTCATCCCGGATCAACTCCTCTGTCACTTCAGTCCCCAAATGAAAGGTCACGCCTGCCTTCTCACATTGTGCCTTTTGATATTCGATACAGATAAAAAGCTCCTCATCTCCATAAGGGGCCTTCGAGGCCTCAATAAGGGTGCCTCCCAGGTCTTCCCTCTTCTCATAGACATGCACCTCATGACCCCTTCGTGCAGCCGCATAAGCACACTCCAGACCTGCTGGACCACCACCTATGATCATAATGTTCTTTTCCTCTTCTCCAGGTCCAGGGTTGTTAAACTGGGGGTCCGACTCATGCGCACACACTGGGTTGATGTAACATGTCATGGGGGCATCCCTGAAGAGCCTGGCCAGGCAAAGATTACATGCCACACAGTGCCTTATATCTTCCTCCCTACCCTCTAATACCTTCTTGGGCATAAGGGGATCGGCAATCATTGGCCGGCACATTTCCCAAAAATCCAGGTGACCCTCTCCAATTGCCTTGTCTGGCAGATCCGGCCTAAACAGTCTATAGGCCATCTGGATGGGCACTTTCACATGCTCCTTGGCCCGCTTAGCGAGATGGATCCATGAACCCATGGGAACATCTCTGCTGATCACCGGCACGATAGATTCCTGCCATCCTGCGGTAACACTAAAGAAGTCCACTCCCGCCTCCTCAGCCATCTCATAGGTAATCATGGATTCTTCATGCGTGTTTCCACGTACATCATCCAGCAGCTCTTCGGCACAAAGTCGAATACCCAAGGGCACATCGCCGCATACCTTCTTAACTTCCTGGAGGAGCTCCACAACAAATCTCATCCTTCCCCGTATATCCCCACCATATTCATCCGTCCGCCTGTTGGTATAGCTGGATACGAAATTTGAAAGGAGATAGCCCACAATCCCTGAAATCTCAAGGATGTCAAATCCGGCCTTAAGCAATCTTTCGGTGGCATCAAGGTGTTCCTTGATGCACTGTTTGATGTCTGCCTTAGTCATCTCCTGGACTGGCTTGAAAATCCTCAATCGCTGGGGGACATCTGATGGCCCTTGGCAATAGTCAACCTCAACCGCACCGACCCGGCCACAATGCATCAACTGGCAGCCGGCTATTGCCCTTTCTTCATGAATGGCATCGGCAAGCATTTTTAGGCCAGGTATGAATTTATCGTGCCAGGCCGCAGCCTGACCAACATATCCCTGACCTTGCCGTTTTTCATCCATATATACACCCTGCATAGTGCATATACCCCCTACAACGCCCTTGGCCCTTTCCCGTAAGTAGGCAACGCCTGCATCTGTAACAAAACCGTCTCTGCTGTTTAAATTGTCCTCAGTAGCAGCATATTTTATCCGGTTTGGAATAGTTAATTTACCGATCTTAATCGGTTTGAATAGATGAGGGTACTTTTTTGCGCCCGGGTACGAGGAGTAGTCCCATTCAAACAATAACTTACCCATCTCTTTAGTCTCCCTATTTTAAGTCAATGTTGGTATCAGGCCTTGACATTTGACACAATTGCCATGAGCTAAGAATCTGCTTTTAAAGGAATATATTTAAGGCACCTTTTGATGTCAAGGATAAAAACCTCAAGTTACCACCCCCACCCTAACCCTCCCCCGTCAAGGGGCTAACTATTACCCATAAGTCCTCTCTTCCTGGGGAGGCATAGAGGGGGGACTAAGCTGTGAGATAGTATTCGGGCGGTATTCGATATTCATGCTCTTGCGGTTGTTTAATTTAGAGCATATGCCCCTGGGAGGGGAAGGGTAGATGTGGGTAATAGTAAGCTTGGCGGGAGGGGGTTAGGGGGAGGGGTTTAAAAATGGGATTTCTTATACTATCGAGTTATAATGCCCTGTAGGAAAACTAACGGGGTTTACCTGATATGGAACGGCGCCTCTTCTGGTATCGGTCAACAGCCCTATTATGTTCTTTTAATGTAGCAGAGAAATGGTGGCTCCCATCATTTTTAGAGACAAAGTAAAGGTAGTCTGTTTCTGCCGGGTTTATTACTGCCATGAGGGCCTCTCTCCCGGGATTGGCAATAGGTCCGGGAGGGAGTCCATAATTGATATAGGTATTATAAGGGCCGGGGGTACGAAGATCCTTTCTTTTCAGATTTCCATCAAAATCTTTAAGGCCATAGATAACAGTTGGATCACTTTCAAGCCTCATCCTCTTTTT
>CAZMUW010000175.1:0-4015 GCA_964569645.1 uncultured Desulfobacteraceae bacterium
GCTATGATCGATCTGGAAGAAGAAGAACTGCTTTCAGATATGGAAAATGAGTGGGGGACGCCCTTAAAAAACTAAGAAAATTATTCGATGAGCTGATAAGACACTGTTTCCCGGATGCCCGGGCAATTCTTTGAGCGATATGCCCAATTCTCGGACGGCCTAAATGCAAAGATTCCCGGCAAAGTACGAAATCTACAAAATCCGACACCGGGTGCCCGCCCGCCACCTACCCGCCATCGGCTTCGCCTTCAGGCGAGGCGGGCGGGTTGTAAGCCTCAGGCGATTAGGGCGGGTGGAGTCGCCATTCCTCAAGTTCCTTCTTCAAAGGCATCCAGTACTGCCGATCAGCTTCCCTTTCCCTATCTTCTTCATCTTTTAGAAGCCTTTGCGCCTCCTCCCGGTTGTCTTGTATTGCAGAACGTAAAAGTGGTCTATTTGCTGACATCCTGGAGGCAATTTCCGGATATTTAGCAGATAACGAAATAAGCAATTCCGGTGTTCTGCATTCGGCAAACCAGAAACATATTTTATCCTCCGAGGGGCCATCAGGTGCTCTATAGATATCTGCCTCAATCAACCTTCTGATCATGGGCCAATCTTTATCTCTCTGCGTCTTCTTGGCCTTGACAAGGTCGGGAAGCCCTATTACGGCTATTTGTCCTATTCCTGGCAGATCAATCTGTTCCCGGCGTTTCCATAATTCAGGGAAAGAATCCACTCCGCGCATTACGCCAATGACATCAATCCTCAAGCCCTTTATATCCCTCCTGTGACACCGGAAATGGCATGCATGTCCCCTTAATAAGACATCTTCAGAAAGGCCAGGATAAAAAACCCTTTCAGCCTCAAGTTCTTCCAACGCCATTGTTAGATCTTCAAGATTTTCAGGAGAAATCATTACCACCAGATCAATGTCACGGCTAAATTCCGCTGCTCCATAAAGGATGCATGCCTGCCCTCCGATCAAGAGAGCCTTTACCTCATATTTCAAAAATGTGGAAAGGGCTTTGGGTATCGGGCTCTGGGTCATAATCCCCTCCAAGAAGTACGAAGACTTCCCATAGCTTCTGAGATTCAACAAAACGTTCTGCCGGAGACATCTTGTACCAATCCAAAACCTCTCCTTCTTCCATAGAGCTTTCTGTGTAAGCTGGGTCTTCAAAAAAGATTTTCATGAGCAAACTGCCCCCTTCTGTAAATTCCGTGATATGGCAACCACAAGACCTTGCCACAAAAGGCATCTCCTTCATCGCAAAATAGCAAGCGATTTTTCAAAAGAGTGGTTAGCTTGTGAAGATAGCCGCAGCAAAACTGACCGCTGACCTGGTAGCATCTTCTCTGAATATCTCATGGCTTAAGAGGTATCCATGGCCAGGGGGAAGGGTTTCCAAAAGACAGGCAAGGGCAGCAAATCCACAGACATTGTATCTATCTTCTATTCTTCTTGATTCTGACCAGAAACCATCAGCATTCCCAGCGCAAAGAAAATGCAAAAGTTGTCTATCGTGACTCTCAGATTGATCGATGATTAAGGAGGCAGGCATATCATGACCAAATTTGGGCCCAACATGGGAAAGATCAACTCCGGCTAATAAGATCGTACCCTCATCTCTTGCAGCATCTGCCAAAATCCTTAAAAAATCACCCGTTATAGATTGATATTTCTCCCTGCTATAGTCAGGCAAACACCTTATAAGAGAACCGCACAGGATAGGGACTACGGTAAAGGAAATATCCCTGAGAATGTGTTGGAGGAAAATAAGTTGAAATTCGATAGAGTGTTCATCTCTATGGGCAAAATCATCTCTCGAGACTATATTATCGCCCGCTTTCATTAATTCCCTGACAATCTTTTGATCGGTTTCTGCCCTACCTAAAGGTGTTTCAAATGACTTTTTTGTTAATGAAAACATCTCCTTTGCCATAGAGTGACCAACACCTAAGATAATCACCCTTTCCGGAGTAACCCCTTTTATTGCCTGATATGCACTCGAATAAACCCTCTTGCCCGCCTCCAAATCTATATGTGGGGCAACAACGGCAGTAATTTTACCATCTGGAAATGATTGAGCTTCCCGGCTGGCCAGAATGGTTTCCAATCTCTTTTTTAACTCTTCTTCCTGCTTAGGATAGGATATGCCGGCATGAGCGCAATATCTTATCTTTTGGGCTGAAAAATTAGTAATGATCTCCTTTCTTACCTCTCTATACTTTGGACTATCCAGAAGATAGGAGGAGTCGAGTTTGGCTAATAGGGCCTCAACCTCCTCAATTGATATCAACCTTCCTCCTTGTTGTCGGATCAAATCTAATTGAAGATCCCTCAACGATCTTGTTCCATCCAACATGGTCATGAGTCTGTATAATTCAGGGCTAATCCCCCGGCCCTCCTCTACCAGACCAAGCCTGTCACGGATCATAATCACCGTTTTACCAGCAGATTGTACTGGGAATAAATCAAGGTCCTCTCTTATTTTTGGTCTTTCTATATCCATTATAAGTGCCTAAAGTTATCATTCCTAAATTCAAAATTCCTAAATTTTCCCATCACATATCCTATACAGTACATCGCAAATCCGCTTGACTCAAGAACAGTAACAGTTCAGGAACTTAGCCGCCTGCGGCGGGACTTTTTCGACAGGATTAACAAGATTAATAAGATTTTCTTATATTCTTTATATCCTGAACATCCTGTCTATCCTGTCTAAAAAATGGGATTTCCTATACTATCCAGTTATTATTTCTGAAAGATCCCCATAGGTAATTACTGAGGTTTTACAAAAATTCTTGACCAACCATCCTACCTATCCTATCATTCCTTTGATCCAAAAAATCATCTGTGTTGTTTAACATATAAAGATTAGGATATGAACTATAAAAAATTAAAGAGAAAATTGAGGAAAGTTAGCTCTTCTCATGATTTCAAGAAAACAAAAGATCAATATGCCACACTCTACAAGATCAGGCTCAAGGAAAAGGAGGATATTATTTGCATAAAAAAGGCTGGCAGGCTTGCAGTTGATACCCTCAACCATATCGAGGAAAATATAAAACCAGGGGTTACCACCAATTATATCAACTACCTTGTAGAAAAATTTACCAGAAAATATAATGCCCTATCTGCTCCTTTGAATTACCACGGCTTTCCAAAAAGTGTCTGTACCTCTGTCAATAATGTGATCTGTCATGGGATACCGGATGATAACGTTTTGAAGGATGGCGATATCGTAAATGTTGATGTTACTCCTGTATTGGATGGATATTACGCCGATGCCAGTAAAACATTCTTTATTGGATCTCCTGGGAAAGATGCCCAGGATATAGTTTCCGTGGCTAAGGAGTGTCTTCGGCTTGGACTTCTCGAGGTTAAACCAGGAAATAGAATTGGTGATATTGGCTATGCTATTCAGAGATATGCAGAAAGCCAAGGCTGTTCAGTTGTCAGGGAGTATGTGGGCCACGGTGTTGGATTCGGGTTTCATGAACCGCCCCAGGTGCCCCATTTTGGCCAAAAAGGCCAGGGCATTCCCCTTGTTCCTGGCATGGTATTTACTTTAGAGCCAATGATAAACCTTGGAAAACACAATCTACATGTTCTTCCTGATAATTGGACAGCTGTCACAGATGACGGGAGTCTCTCCGCCCAATTCGAACAAACAGTTTTAATACTGGATAACAGCTTTGAGATCTTGACACCCTTTGATTAACCAATAGTTCATTGTTCAGGCACTCCAAAGATGGGGTCGGCAAGAACTCTCCCATTTCATGCAGCGTTGAGAGCATCTCAAATATGTGAATGCTGATAACATTTTGATTTCAAGTCCTGAGCGCTATTTAATTTGAGATAAACCCGAGAAGCTTAATAATCTTGTTCAAAGTTGACAACATGTTGATTCTATTAATATTTTGTTAATCCTATATGAACTTAGGGGCTTCGCCCCAATTGGAGTATTGGAGAACTGGAGTGATGGGTTCAATTGAATGACTATTGAATATTGACTATTGACAATTGTGA
>CAZMUW010000176.1:0-3987 GCA_964569645.1 uncultured Desulfobacteraceae bacterium
GGATCCCATTTTTTAATGCTCACACGTGGCTTGATTGTTGATTCCATATCTTTTTTTCATCTTGGTCGAGGCTGCACCAAGTATAGTTCTTATCGCCCTGGCTGTTCTTCCTTGTTTGCCGATTATCTTACCCAAATATTCTTTGGCTACCTTAAGTTCAATCACAGTGGTCTGCTCTCCTTTAAGTTCAGTTACACTCACTTCTTCCGGATTGTCAACAAGCAACTTTGAAATGTATTCAATCAGCTCTTTCATCTCAACTCACCTCCATTTTGATTTCACCACCATATTCATTGTGAACTCCTTCTCATTCCAGAGAATTCTTTAGGTTAAATCTATTTGAGATTGAATTTCGTAATCATAATACTATTGGCATGTCATCTACGGTCCTAAACGTATTATTTCTCCAAGGAGCTATTTAGTTAATACTGTTAAGTGTTTAAACGATGTGTAAATTACAGATCTTACGGAAATGATGACCGTAAATCGCCAGGGTAATTGCCAATGGGAGCAATCCGGGGCGGCGAAAAAGTGTCCATAACAAGATCTTCCAATACTGGAATCGCTCCTTGCCAAAAATCCCCAAGCGTATGCTGGAGCGAAAGAAGGCCAGGAAACGCTGGAAGTCCGGAGGGTGTTCATTCTTTGTCGCCTTATATTCTCGAAGAAAGGTCTTGATGCGCTGATAGTAGAGCTTGGGCGAATAGATGTGCCGCATAATATTCCTATATCCTTCACATAACTCATCAAGATCCATCCTGGGGATTATGTTCGTTGTCCCGTCTACATTATCCCCCGAAAAATGACCGAGCAGGCGGCCTTCTTTCTTCAACCGTTTGTATAGCTTTGTGCCGGCAGGGGCTTGAAGCAAGCCCACCATAGCCGTCACGATCCCGCTTTTTTGGATAAATTCAATCTGCCGTTGGAATATGGAGCGTGTATCATGATCGAAGCCCACAATAAAACCTCCTTGCACTTGCAACCCCGCTCTTTGGATGCGTTTTACACTTTCGATCAGATCACGGTTTTTATTCTGCTTTTTATTGCATTCAGCCAGGCTTTCATCATCAGGTGTTTCGATCCCGATAAAAACTGTATCAAATCCTGCCTTAACCATCATCTCCATTAAAGGCTCGTCATCAGCGAGATTTACGGAGGCTTCCGTGTTAAAGGGTATGCCTCTCTTGTTTTTTCGCCATTCGATTAAGGCAGGTAAAAGTTGGGTTTTGAGATATCTTTTGTTGCCAATGAAGTTATCATCAACAAAAAAGAGCTGACCACGCCATCCCAAGCCGCAGAGAGCATCCAACTCGGAAATAATCTGGTTAGTGGTCTTGATGCGGGGTCGATGTCCGAGTAAGGCTGTTATGTTGCAGAATTCGCAATCGAAAGGGCAGCCCCTGGAAAACTGGATACCCATCGCGGCGTACTGTTTTAGATCGGCCAGCTGCCACATTGGGGCCGGTGTTTTCCGTATATCGCAAAACTCGGATGTTTCATATATGCGCCTGGCACATTCCTGATCCAGATCCGCCAAAAAAGGCGGGAGAGTCAATTCGGCTTCATTAAGCACAAAATGATCGACTTCCTCAAATTGCTCATATTCACTGGTGAAGAGTGGTCCACCAGCAACTACCTTCAGGCCTGCTTCTTTACACCGGGCAATGGTTTGACGGGCTGTCTCTCTCTGTACCACCATACCGCTAATAAAGGCGTAATCAGCCCATGCTAGATCTTTTTCAGTGAGCTTTGTCACATTAAGATCTATTAAGCGCTTTGACCATTCTTTGGGTAGCATAGCCCCTACCGTCAGTAGGCCGAGCGGTGGGTAGGCCGATTTTTTCCGAATAAATCTAAGGGCGTGCTTGAAACTCCAAAATGTGTCTGGGAATTCAGGGTAGATCAAAAGAACTTTCATAGTCCCCCTTTACTATAGGCTTCTGGGAAATTATTCTTATCTCTTGCTAGATGTATTGAGATTGGTGAGCTTACTCAAAAAAACAAGAAGCAGGAGCTAAGTTGGTACATTTTGAAGGGTTTTCCAAAGGAGTGACCTCTAAATGAGGTTAAACAATGGTAAGACCCTGAACTCTAATAAAATACTCCCCTCAACTTATTAGGTCAAGGAAAAAAGCTTTTAAGTTGACTCAAATTTCTCATTTTCTGCCTTTCTCTATTCACAGGCCACTCAATTTTCATTAATTCAAGCTTCTTTCGAACATCTCGGCATCTTGCGTAAATTAGACCAATTCATATTTTAATTGCCTCAATGAATATCTGCGCTCATTCCGAGTAATTTGCCCTGAATCCATAGGTGGTTTTTTCACCTGCCCCAGATCTGGATTCGGCCTCCGGCTCGGAGAGACTTTCCCTGCCCGCTATGCCTGATTCCCATGCCAAAGAAGACTCCACTGTGTTTCTCAGTGAACTCGATAGTATAGGAATTTCCTTTTTGGACGCAGATGAACGCAGAATCCGAAGGTTAAAAAAAATGCCTATCTACTTAGTTCCTCAACCCGCCTATGATCTGACCACATATTGAGTTCCGTATGTCTTTATTTGACTATAACAAGGCATAAATACCGTGAATTCAATATCAATTGCCTGGGGAAACGCTTGAGCCTTATTCCGTAGGTACCTATTCAGCCACTAAGACACCAGGGCACCAATTCCAATTGTCAGTTTTCAATTGTCAATTTTCAATTCTTTGTGTCTTGGTGGCTTCCTGAATATCTCTTCCTAAAGATCAAAACCGATAGAGCTAAGTCTTTTCATCTCTTTGAGATCTGTCAGATCAAAGGTGATGGGGGTAATGGTTATCCGGTTTTCCATAAGCACCTTCAAGTCAGTATTAGGAACACTCTCTTCAATTGGTGTTTCACTGGCCAACCAGTAATAGACATTCCCCCTTGGATCGTTCCTTTTTTCATATCTATCCCTGTGCCTGACGAGATCCTGGGTAGTGAAGGATATGCCCTTAATCTGATCCTCGGGTATAGCTGGTATATTCACATTCAGGGCCGTTCCCTCTTTCAGGCCGTTTTCCATGACAAACCTGATTATCCTGCGGGAGAATCTGGCAGCAAAGCTAAAGTCAGGATCAGTTTTGTTATTCAGCGAAATAGCAACTGAAGGGATACCCAGAAAGGCTCCCTCTGTGGCAGCAGAGGCAGTTCCGGAATATAATATGTTTATCCCCACATTTGATCCCATGTTGATTCCTGAGAGGATAATATCTGGCCTTTGTTGCAATATCTCCTGGATAGCTATTTTAACACAATCAGCAGGGGTACCGCTTACCCCATAGCCGAAGAAGACCCCATTTCTCTTGAATCGCCTAACCCTTAATGGGTTGGATAGGGAAATAGCATGCCCTACTGCACTCATCTCTGTTTCAGGGGCGACCACAGAAGGCTCAAAATCACCCTTTAACTCCTCATAAAGGGCTATTAAACCGTCGGCTAATATGCCATCATCATTGGTTAAAAGTATTCTCATCTTCACCTGACACCACTATCTATACAACATCATAAGGAAAAATAAAAGTCTTAAAGTTGGGAAACTGTTTGACTTATAATAACTTTACATTTACTTTGCATGCAACAGGAGCTGTAAATGTCTAAGGCATCCAAAAAAGTTAAGGTAATGAGCGCCCAGGAGGCGGTGGAAAAATTTGTTTTCGATGGCGCTATTATTGGGGTAGGAGGTCAAAACGTTGCCAGATGCGCAGTAACTTTGGCCCATGAAATCATCAAACAGGGCAAAAAAGATCTCACGCTTACCGGGTGCAATCTCTCCATTCATATGGATCTTATGGTGGGAGCGGGATTGGTGAAGAAATGTGAATTCGGGTTATGTGGCCTGGGAAGATTCGGCGCAACATTCCAATTTAAACGGGCTATTGAAGAAAAGAGGATGGAAGCGGAAGATTTTGATCATCTCGCTACATGAGAAGCGGCGTTTTCCTGCCAGGGTCCAATTCATTAC
>CAZMUW010000177.1:0-3970 GCA_964569645.1 uncultured Desulfobacteraceae bacterium
CCCATTATTCCATTATTCCAACATTCCAATTGTGAGCGAAGCGAACTAAGTTCTATTTCTTCCACAACCCCATTGCCTATCCCGTGAAGCAACACAAAATTTATGCTGTCCCCTTTCCTCTTTTTATCCTTTCTCAGTGCATCAAACACCTTTTTCCCGTCAAGTTGAAGTTTGGTCGGGAGTTTCAGTTTCTTGAGCAGTTCCTCGATCCTTTCCGCGTCTTCCGCCGGTAGGTGCCCTCTTTTGACAGAAAGGGCCGAAGCAACTACCATACCTGCACTGACAGCCTCTCCATGAGGAACACCTGTGGTTTTTTCAATGGCATGTCCGAATGTATGGCCGAAATTAAGCTTCCTGCGCTCTCCCCTTTCTTTTTCATCCCTGTTTACAATTGATGACTTTATGACCACCGAATCATATACAAGCTTCTCTATCACCTCGATATCAAACTCGAGCGCTTTTTCATAATGTTCTTCAAGATACGTAAACAGATCCGCATCTCCTATGGCGGCATGCTTTACAATCTCGGCGAAACCGCATAAAAGTTCCCTCTCCGGCAAGGTTCTCAGGAGATTCATGTCACAGATAACAAATTCTGGTTGATTGAAAACCCCCACCATATTTTTATATCCACCGAAATTCACACCGTTCTTCCCACCCACACTGGCATCAACCTGTGACAGCAGCGTTGAGGAAACAAACCCGAACCTCACTCCGCGCATGTAGGTTGATGCAACAAAACCAACAATATCACAGACAATACCTCCGCCGATCCCGACAATAAAGGATGAACGGCCGGCCTCAAGCTCTACAAGCTTTCCATATATGGCCTGGACGGTATCCAGATTTTTTATCTTTTCACCGGTACCGATCTCTATAACCTCGGAAGACGGGAAATCTCTAAGATAGTGGTGCCTGACATTGATATCTGTGATAATCACCACTTCTTCCGCAGGGATATACTTCCTGAGATCTCGAAGGCTCTCGCCGATCAATATGGTTGAATCACCTGTACTGCCGTGAATCTCAAGGACTTTCACTGTATCTCGCGCCTGTCTTGTTTTTCCTATCCTGATTAATTTCATTCATACAGCAGCGAAGCGCCTCTAACTTCTTCATCAGGCCTGCAAACATATCCGGCGGCATGGCTTGATCCTTATCGCTTAAGGCCTCAGACGGATTGCAGTGTACCTCAATTATGATGCCGTCTGCGCCGGCCGCCATAGCAGCAAGGCTCATGGGTTCAATGATGCTCAACCTACCAGTTCCATGAGAAGGGTCAACAATGATAGGAAGGTGAGAGACCTCTTTAACTGAGGGCACAATGCTCAGATCCAGCGTGTTCCTGGTGTAAGTCTCAAACGTCCTTATCCCCCTCTCACAGAGAATGATGTTGGGATTTCCCCCTGCAAGTATATATTCTGCGCAATTGAGCCATTCCCGAAGGGTTGAATACATACCTCTTTTCAGGAGCGCAGGCTTGCCGGCCTTTCCAACCTCCTTAAGGAGAGAGAAGTTCTGCATATTTCTGGTACCAATCTGGAGAACGTCCGCGTATTCGGATATCCAGGATACATCTCGAGGATCAGTAACCTCAGTCACCACCGGAAGCCCCGTCTCATTTTTTGCTTTTTCAAGTATTTTCAATCCTTTGAGACCAAGACCCTGGAAGTCATACGGTGAAGTTCTCGGTTTGAATGCACCGCCCCTGAGCATATTGGCGCCCGCCTCCTTTACCTTCTGGGCAGTTTTTAGCATTTGCTCCTCACTCTCCACGCTGCAAGGACCGGCAATCACCACAAAATCCTCACCGATTTTCACATTACCTACGGTAACGACTGTCCTTCTTTTCTCGTCGCCGTTCAACGCTGTAAGCTTAAGATTTTTCATTATGTAATAATCTCCACAGGTTAGCTCTATTTTTTAATCTCACAGAACCTCATTGCTACAGCAGCATTTGGCCTGTCTACGAATCCTTTTGCCTAAGATTCTATCTCTTTTCTTCATAAACTACCTATTTCATGGTCCTTGATCGCAAATAGTGATCCGTCAAGACGATTTTGACCATTGCCTCAAGCACCGGGACAATGCGCGGAACTGCTGATGTATCGAACCTTCCGGTGAGTTTCAGTTTGGCATGTCTCCCTTCCCGATCAACAGTATCCTGTTCCCGTCCAATTGATGGTACCGGCTTGACGGCGGCCCTCAGGATGATCTCATCTCCATTTGAAATGCCCCCCAGGATCCCTCCAGCCCGATTTGTTTGAAATCCAGCCGGGGTAATGAGATCATTATTCTCTGAACCCCTGAGCCTTGCTGCTTCAAACCCGGCGCCGATCTCCACTCCCTTGACAGCACCAACGGACATGACTGCCTTGGCCAGGTCGGCATCCAGTTTGCCAAAGACCGGCTCACCAAGTCCTGCGGGGCATCCGGTGACCCGGACCTCCACAATGCCTCCCAGGGAATCACCATCTTCCTTTGCCTTGGCGAGAGCTCCTTCCATCTGTTCCGCTGCGATGGGATCTGGGCAGTAGAAGGGATTTTTCTCAACAAAGTCTAAGTCGATACTCCCGGCTCTGATACCACCCAGCTCAATGGTGTATGCCTTAATCTTTACCCCTAAGGGGTGCAAGATCTTCCCGGCTACAACCCCGGCAGCAACCCGGGCCGCGGTCTCCCTGGCAGAATACCTTCCACCTCCTCTGAAATCAAAGTGGCCGTACTTTTTAAAGTAGGTATAATCGGCATGCCCTGGTCGGAAAAGCTGTCTGAGAATTTCATATGGTTGGCTATCAACATCCTCATTTCGGATGAAAAGGGTTACAGGAGAGCCTGTGGTCAAACCTTCAAAAACGCCTGATAGAATCTGCACCTGATCCTTCTCACTCCGAGGGGTGTTCAAGGGATGTCTACCTGGCCTTCGGCGTGCCATATCCTTTACAAAATCTTCCGGGGATAGGCTAATCCGGGGAGGGCAGCCGTCAATAACCACACCCACTCCATCTCCGTGGGATTCACCAAACGTGGTTACCCTAAATACCTCTCCGAACGAATTTCCTGTCATAATCCTATCCCTGTAATCTTTTTGGCAGGGTCTTCATGATCGAATCGGCCACCTTCCTGATAGACAGAAGACTGGTATCCACCATGAAGTCCCCCGCTCGCTGGTAAAGCGGGGTCCTGATGCCCAACACCCGTTTGATCTCCTCTACGGGATCGACCCCTGTGAGGGGTGGCCGGATTTTGCCTGATCCCTGATCTCTATCCATCCTCTCTCTAAGGACTTCGACCTTCCCGTCAAGCCAGACTATCCAGCCATTTTTTCTTAGATTTTTCACATTCTCTTCGTCCATCACAACTCCACCCCCTGTGGCAATGACCAGATTGTCTTTCCTGGCAACCTCTTCGACCATCCTTTTTTCCATCTCACGGAAGTGATCCCATCCTTTTCGGGAAATTATCGTTTCAATGGAACACCCGGCATTCTCCTCGACCAATGCATCCGTATCGAGAAAATCCCTTCCCAGTTCCCTGGCAAGGACCTTACCCACGGCTGTTTTGCCACTGCACCGGTAGCCTATAAGCACTATATTCATCTGATCAAACACATGAGATCGGCCCTTGAGTCAATGAATCGAGGGAACCTCATCAATCAAAAAGCTGCCCACAAAATAAAAAAAGCCGTGGGCTTTTTGGCTGCCCACGGCTTAAAATTGCAAGATAAAAGGCAATCAGCCCATGGGCAGACCTCCACTGCTAAAATAAAAATAAAAGCCCTGCCAGGATTGATTGTTTATCATTTTTGCCATTGCCATTTGTTTTCTTAAATATATCTCTAAGCTTTTAAATGAATCTTTCCCTTTTGTCAAGAAAAATCTTTTTAAAAAGAAAAAATTTTTAAACCGGGTAAATCGAACTTAGTTCGCTTCGCTCACAATTGGAATACTGGAATACTGGAATGATGGAA
>CAZMUW010000178.1:0-3930 GCA_964569645.1 uncultured Desulfobacteraceae bacterium
CGGTGCTCTGACTCTAACCCGTCCAATACGTGCAACAAGTGTCACATGCCAAGGGCTGACCCAAGTCTCTTTCTTATCCTGTGTGCATTTTGGTAAAGTTCTTTTTGGACACAGATGCACACAGATAAACACGGATTTTATTCTTTATCTTATTATCTGACCCAATCTGCGTAAGTCTGTGTCCTGAATTAATTAGGAGCAATTCTTACGAACCAATTTCATATAGGGAGTTTCTAATTTGTGTAAATACATTGCTATCCAATGGCCAATATCCAGCCTGAGCCGCTTCACCTAACCGTTTCCCAGACTCTTCTTTAGAACCCAAAAAGACCTGGACTTTCGCTTTTGCAATGTTTCGAGGTAAAGTTATTTGTCGCTCTTCCAGGCATTGGAAGTGTTGGTTGAGACAGTATATTATCTCATCATTCTCCACAGAACTAAGGCAAAGATCCTCTAATGAACCAGTTCTCTCCTCTTCAGGTAAAATCATGATCATGACCTGTGGATCTTGGCCAGAAAGCTCGAAAGGCCGCTGAGGGGAAGGCAAATTGGCGGATCCCAATGCATCATGAACACTTTGAAACGCACCCGTTGGGTTGTCATTGGCATCTCTAACGATGCCCAGGGAAGTAACGTTCGAGAAATTCGGTGATGTAACAAGCGCCCCCAGGTTATCTCGCAACTTTGTTTTTCCACCAATTGGCAAAATTTGTATGTTTTCCAAGTTAAGATGCTCGACAAAAGCACCGAAGAACAACTCATCCTCACGGCCTTCCACCACCAGCAGATTCGGTTTTACAATTTTGACAGCCATTACCGTACCTCCAGATTTGTCTCAATGGCTGCCTTTAATATTTCCTTATCATATTTGACAGCCCGGATTTCGCCTTTAATCTGCTCCAGACGGTGCAGGGAGAAATCATATGGTTCCCTTGATTTAAATGCCTCATAAGCAGCAAGGATACACTCAATGCTGTGTGTGGTAGCGAAAATCTGAACATTATACCGATGAGCAAGGTCAGCAATGGATGTCCACAACTCACTCATAACCGAATGATGAAGACCGTTCTCAATCTCATCGATAAGAAGAATGCCATCCTGAGCATCTGTCATGGCAAGGGCAACACCCAACAATCGGCTCATACCATCTCCCATAAGAGGAAAGGGAATGAGTCTTTCAGCGCCAATATCTCCATAAATAAGAGGCACTCCACCTCTATGTTGCACGCGAAGGGCAAGGAGACGGGGTTCAATGATTTTCAAGACATTGACAATTATATCCTCCTTTTTTTCTACCGCCAGGTTACTGAGCCTTTCCGCAAGCACGGCATAATTATGAGGGGCGCGGGCTGCAAGAAAAATCCCACTCGATTTTTTAATCCCTGAAGGTTGTTCAATTTGGATATTATCTCCTTCAAAAAAAGCCTTTGCCCTGACAGTTTTGCCAGACACATCCGTGAATTCGTAAAGGGCTTCCGACCCGATTGGTTCTGTGGTTTCTTGATGAACTATCTCAGCTGCCGAAAGGTCTTCCCCATTTCTCTCTTCTTTTTTCCGATTCCGCAATGAAACAAGAGATGTTGTTCGCTCCTGGATTCTAATACTAAGAGAACTCTTCTGGGCTTCCTGGTCTGCAGCCGACAATTCTATCTTCTTATTCGTATCGAATTCTGAGAATAAGTTGCGCATAAAATCGTCTTTCCTGGGGATATCGAGACCACGGAATGCATCAATTCTTACTCCCAGGGCGGGATTTTGATATCCATGATAGAGCCATAATGCCTCAAGAAGGGCAGTCTTGCCCACATTGTTTTTCCCCGCTATGAGGTTAACCCGTTCAAGCTGGTCAACCGTTATATCGTTAAAACATCGAAAATTTTTGATTGTGAAAGATTCATACATGGTTTGCTCCTCCATTTTTAATGGACATGGATGTACACAGATAAACACAGATTTTCTTATTCTTTTAATAAACTGCGCAAATCTGCGTAAGTCTGTGTCCTATATTATTCAGGCGCCATTTCCACTTCACCGACAATTTTTTTGACAGGAAACATCCCCAGACTTTCCCACGGAGCGATATTGATTTTTACGCCATCGTTTATATCCGGGCGCCAGCCCTGGGGTTGCTCCTCAGAACTTTTCCAGCGCACAAATATGCGTGATTCAGGGTCCTTACCCTCCTGAATCCGTTCCAATCTCTCCCTGAAATCCTCTAATTCAACCAATTTTCGATCTAATTCAGCTATACGATCAAAGGTTTTAGGGTCATCTCCTTTGCCGCGTAAAGATTCCAATTCTACAGATTTCTATCTTTTTATCAAATAAATCCACAACATATCATAAAAAAATGGGGTCAACCCTTGACATATGACAATTTATCCAAATCTATTCATATCTTTCTCCTGGGATTTTATCACTCTTACTTTCCTTTAAAACCTCTGGTTTACTTTGGCCATTGCGGAAAAGCTCAGGGTTCTTCATCTTGTATCCTCGGTGCTCTGACTCAAAAAACGGGGCCAGCCCTTGAATCAGGACAAATTGACAGTGATATCTTCTACCCTTTTCCTTGAATCTACCATAGTCCAATTTGGCAAAACATATCCTCCTTCGCTCATTTCCGCGAGATGTTGTGTGATAAAAGACTCCCTTATATTCAATACGCAACGGCCTCGCCATAACATTTCCTCAAACATCGGTTTTGTCCTTATTCAAGGTCCCAAGTTTTCAAGAAGAGGAGACCGCTTAGCGAACGAAAAGGGTATCAAATTAACAGACTTAATTACTTAGCCCCGTCCCCCGTTCCAATATGGGATTACATTCAATGCAGGCCGTTTTTGAGTTGCATGATATAGGGCCGCAAGGGTATGTGACTTTCCACCACCAAAAGGAGTCAGCAACTTCAGTACCCGTGCACCTTTTCCTCCTGAAATTCGAGAAAGTACGTCCTCCAAAAGTAACCGTAGTCCCTTAGTGATGTACGATGCTCGAAAAAAATGTTCAGCGTCCCTGTAAACCGCAGGCACATTCGGCTGGCCATCAGGCAAAGGACCTAAATCAAGCGCAAAGATATCCTCTGAAAAATCCTCCGAAATGACATCCGGGTGTAATGTTACTATTTCCACCCATGGTTTTATATTGGTTGAACTCATACTTTTTCTCCTGTGATAAAATTGGTGCCAGGCTCTTATTAAGGCGGATTCCCAATATCCTCTTTTGCCTTTATCGTGTCATAAAGTTCCCTTATGCTCTCCTTCAAGCGGGGGAGATCACCCTTAACGGTTTCCCATACTGTTGAATAACTAACGCCAAAATATTCGTGGATCAGTTTATCCCGCATTCCCGCCATGGACTTCCAGGCTGTCTCAGAAGATATTTCTTTGATATGATCCGGAATGTTTTTTGCGGCCTCTCCAATAATCTCCAAATTCCTCACAACCGCATCTTTGGTCTTGTCATCCTGCAAGAACTGCTCATACGTCATGTTTTGGCAGTACTTTTCTATTTTCTCTATTGAGTCCAGAATATCCTTGAGAAAGGGTAGAGTGCTTTTGTGTCTCTCAGACATAGACTATTGTCTCCATAACATAAGGTTTTATGAGTGGTTTCAGAGCATCCTCAGTGACAAGATCGACCCTTGCTTCAAGCTTATCTGAAAGGTAATTTTCAAGCTCGATAAACCTGAAAAAACCGACAGGCTTTTCGAATTGCACAAGCAAATCGATATCGCTTTTCATCGTCGGGCTCCCGGATGAATAAGAGCCGAAAAGCCCGCATTTAACCACGCTGTATTCCCTCTTCAGGAGAGGTAACTCTTTGGTAAGAATTTCCATTACTTCTTCTTTTGTTTTCATTTAATTCCCCTATTTAACATAAAAAAATGGGGTCAACCCTTGACATATGACAATTTATCCAAATCTCTTCATACCT
>CAZMUW010000179.1:0-3916 GCA_964569645.1 uncultured Desulfobacteraceae bacterium
AAGCTCAGGCCCTATAAAATTCCTTTAATTCCAATAAGTTGTAGAATTTCCGAGATTTCGAGTTTCAATTTGTGGTTTCTTTGTTGTATTCACTTTAAGATTTAGCTCACTTTAGGCCTGCCCGCAACGCTTTCGCTTGCGAGGCGGGCGGGCACTTTAAACTTTAGGCACTATTGCATGATAGCTCATCTAACCGGGATACTATTCAGTAAAAGCCCTCAGTCGGTAATAGTAGATACAGCCGGCGTTGGTTATCAGATTTTTATTCCTCTTTCCACATTCTATCAACTCCCGGATGAGATGGAAAAGGTAAGTTTGCATGTTTACACCCATGTCCGGGAAGATATGCTCCAACTATTTGGTTTTCAAACAAAGATAGAGAAAGAGACCTTTTCACTCTTAATCTCTGTGTCTGGTATCGGTCCTAAGCTGGCCTTAAGCATCCTTTCCGGTATTGGACTTGAGGATCTCCTCAGTGCCATTGTGAGGGCTGATTCTGAAAGGATCACTGCTGTCCCGGGTGTTGGTAAAAAGACATCTCAGAGGATAACCCTTGAGTTAAAAGAAAAGGCATCTTACCTGTCAGAAGGGATAGAGGTGCCTCCCAGGGAGAAGGTAGAAATAAAGAATAAAGAGATCTTTGATGATGCTTTATCAGCCCTAATTAATCTTGGCTACCCAGATAAGTCTGCCAAGAGGGCTATAGAGAATGTCTTACGTAAAGATAACGAGATAAATCTTGAGACATTACTGAAAGAGGCCCTGCGGAGCCTGGCAAGAGGAAATTCCATTCAAGGTAAGGATGAAAAGATCAAATAATTATGAAAGACGGAATCACAGACCCAAAACTTAAAGTAGATGATGGCCCAATTGAGGTCAGCCTCAGACCATTTAGATTGGATATGTTTATTGGGCAAGGGGATATTAAAAGAAACCTCAGGATCTTTATAGAGGCGGCTAAAGGACGTTCTGAGGCCTTAGATCACGTTCTCTTTCATAGTAGTCCTGGTCTTGGAAAGACTACCCTGGCCTATATAATAGCCAATGAGCTGGGTGTAAACATAAAAACTACCTCGGGACCGGTGTTAGACAGGCCGGGCGATTTAGCAGCCATATTAACATCTCTGGAGTCCAGGGATGTTCTATTTATTGATGAAATCCACAGGCTGAGCCATGTAGTGGAAGAGGTGCTTTACCCTGCCCTTGAGGATTTCAAGCTGGATATCATTATCGGCCAAGGACCATCGGCCAGGACAGTCAAACTCAGCATTCCACCCTTCACCTTGATTGGTGCTACCACAAGAACGGGCTTGCTCACGCCCCCTTTAAGAGACAGGTTCGGTGTTATTTTACGGTTGGAATTTTATCAACCTGAGGAATTGCAGCAGATTGTGTTCAGGTCTGCAACCCTCCTTGATATCAAGCTTGATAAAGAAGGTGCCCTCGAGATTGCAAAAAGGTCGAGGGGAACACCAAGAATAGCTAATAGGTTGCTAAAAAGGGTAAGAGATTACGCACAGATTGAGGCTGAAGGGATAATTACACATCCGGTTGCGGCAAAGGCCCTGGATATACTGGAGGTGGATGATAAAGGTCTGGACAAGATGGATAGACAAATCATGCTGACAATAATTGAGAAATTTGACGGTGGTCCAATAGGGGTTGATACCCTGTCCGCTGCCCTGTGTGAAGGAAAGGATACACTGGAGGAGGTTTATGAGCCATTTTTAATACAATGTGGTTACATAAATCGTACGCCAAAGGGAAGGGTGGCTACCAGCCTTGCCTACAGACATTTTGGCTTTACTCCCAAAGCAAAGGAAAATATCACCCAGAAAAGATTGTTTTAGCTCGCCTGTCCTGTGGAATAAACCTTTACCGCTACTGAATGTAAAGAATCCACGCCCAGAGGACGTGGATTTCTGAATCCAATTAAAATATCACCCTGACCCCCCCCAGTTCCTGGATGTTGAATCTGTGCTTCTCTTCAGGGCTACCGATAAAGATATTGTTGATGGGGATATTAAACTCCTTTGAAAATTGGCGAACAACCTCTGGGCCGAAACTGCCCTGCCGGCAAATGAACTCAATGTCTATTTCAGGATAAGTCCGGTCTAATACCTCCAGATCAGCCTTCAGGTTCTTTATAACCTCATGGTTCTTCTCGCTTTGAAGGTAAACCACATAAACCTTATGGCTGTCCTCATTCTTGATAATGTAATCAAAGGCCCGACGAAGTTTTTGCAGGTTTCCCCCTCTGGTAAAGACCAGAACCTCCTGGGTGGTGATATCCATGATTTTGTCGATTATGATGGAGCGCAAGATAAATATCCTGTCCAGGAGTTTATTTTCAAGCGAAAAGCCTATGCCGGTTGGGGTCTTGTTCTTTTGCAAGAAAAATATCCTGTTTATGAGTTTATTTTCAAGATAAACAATAGATTTAAGAAGTCTTATCCGGGCGTAAACAATACTTACAACCAAAACAGTGGGGATAAAATAGGTCAAGAAATAGAGCAGATTCTTGTAATCAATGATTATGTTGCCCACAATTCCGCTCATAGTAGCAAAAAGCCCAACCAGGACCGTAATCCAACCAGCCCTGAAGGTTCTTTTCAATTCTTTCCTGTTAATCTTTAAGAGTATGTTTCCGAGGGCAAACAGACTCATCACCCCCAGGAAAGAGATTGTGTAAACCCCAGCTAAGGCGAAGAGACTACCGCGGGTGAGGAGGAGAATGGAGGTGCAAAGGAGAAAAAACCCAATGGTGATCCTGTGGTAGGTTCCCCTTGTCTTATTTCGTTTCAATAAAAAATTAGGGAGAACCTGATCGATGCTCATTCGTCGGACTAAACCCGTTACCCCAACGTAACTTGTTAAAACTGCGCCGGAGAGGACCAGGAAAGCATCCAGAACAATCAGATCATGAAGGAAATCGCCAGCAAGAATTCCTCCCATATGAGCGAGGAGATAATCCTGGTTTTGGGTGATCTCGCTTATAGGGATGAGGCTGAGAGAGAGAAAAGAGATGAGCGGATTAAAGATGAGTACTGCCACCCACATGTTGCGGAGGGTCTTTCGGAAGACTCCTGGTTTTTGCTCCTCCACAAAATTGGAAGAACTCTCAAATCCGCTGATACCGAGGAGTGCAGCTGAAACCCCCAGGAAAAGAGCGATAAACAATTGATTCCAGCCAGTCTGGACACCGGCCCAGTTAGCCCGCAGAATTTCGAAACCATCAAAGAGTCTCCCTGCCCCGAACAGACATAGAATCGTGAGGGTTGCAATATGAAATAGGAAAATGATAAAGGCCACTAAAGACGCTTCTCCGATGCCGATAATATTCAATGTGGCAAACAAGGCCAATACAACGATAGTACCGATAATAATGCTGACGATCGGCAGAGAAGGAGCAAGGCTATGGAGATAGCTTACCGCTATTTTTGCAGAAATGACTGCAGTGGCAATATAGGAAAGAATGGTCATGCATGCTGCCAGGGCGGCTGAGAATTTGGAAGTGCTGTTCAAAAGACAATTATAGGCTCCCCCATTCAGTGGTATGGCCTCCACAACCTCTGTATAGATTTTTCGGTAAAGATAGAGGATCAGAGCGACCACAAGAAGGACAATGGGTGCTAAAGCACCGACATAAACGGCAGCGATGGCAGAGACATAGAGGCAGGAGGAAGTGATATCATTGCCGCAAATGCCAGTAGATAGCCATTGACCCAATTTTTTCGGAACTTTTTTCCTTCTTCCCATCTTTTAAAAACTCAAGAAAAGAATAAGCGCTATGTATACCACTTTCTTTTCCCCTGGGTCAAATTAATATTATGTGGATCAAAAAATATACTTAAAATTAAGGTATTAGTTCAGCCACAAAGTCACCCCAGTACCATCTTCCGGAGCTACCCCAGTA
>CAZMUW010000180.1:0-3865 GCA_964569645.1 uncultured Desulfobacteraceae bacterium
CAGGTGCATTCATCACCCCCTATTCCCTCCAACAAGAAGAAGGGCTTTAGCCTTCTGAGCAGTTTGCGGGTAATGCCTTCAACCTGAAGCAGCTCTTCCAAAACCTGAAAATCACCGGTTTCCTCGCGATATTCTACGATTCTCTCCGCCAGCTCCTGGTCAATTAAGGGAACGTGCGTGGCGAATTCCTCGGCAGTAGCCGTGTTAATATTGACCGTTTTCCCTTCGAGTAATTCCTCTTTCTCTTCCGCCGATACGGTCATGCCGGCTGTAAGGAGAAAAAACACAGTCAGGAAAAGACAGGTGAATCTTTGTAAACCGATTATTCTCATAAGGCATCCTCCTTAAAAAGCAATGTTCTAAAATCTTTTATCCTGTCAAGCCTTGGTCAACCTGCAGCCAAATCCATTGAACTGGGCCGAAACCTTGTCCCAGTATCCGGGAATGATGGAATTGATAGTATAGCCGGAATTTCCCGAAAACGGGTTTGCTGGTGCAGGATGGGATGGCGTCCAGACGATACCGGGCAAAATGGATTTGGTCAGTTTGAGCCTGGCCTTGAGCTTGCCAATCTTTGTCTCCAGATAGACCCAGTCTCCGTCTTTGATCCCGAGATCTCGAAGCGTTTCCGGGTGGGCCTGGACATAATTCCCTTCTGAGAACTGGGCCATATACGAGGACCAGTTGGTGTATGTTTGCTGCCAGTGCTGCACCACCTTCCCCTGGGTGAATATCAGGGGGAATTCTTTGGCTTTATTGGTACCGCCCCTGGGACTTCCCTTGGGTTCCTTCCATTTGATGGGACCGAGGGCCGGGATATGAAGCTGCACCTTGCCATCCGGGGTGAGGAAGCGGTTATCAGGGTAAAGGGTTCCTCTGGTATCTGGCTGATCCGGCGAAGGGCTGGGCCAGGTGATGCCCGTGGGGCTCTTTTTCAGGCGTTCAATAGGTATCCCCTTCCAGGTGGGTGATACCTTCCTTAAGAGCTCATAGATCTCTTCCGCGCTGTTAACCGGAGGGAAAGCGCCTCTGCTTATTTTCTTGCCCAGATCAGTATAGAATCGCCAGTCTTCCACCGTCTCCCCAGGCCTCGGGATTGCTCTGTTACGCCAGACTACCTGACGCTGTGCTCCATATTGCGATCCTTCGCTCTCATACACCATGGTTGCCGGGATCATGAGGTGGGCGAGTTGTGACTCCTCGTCCATGAAAAAACCTCTGTACACGACAAGATCCACATTGGAAATGGCCTTCCTTACCTTGTTTGCATCCGGATAGCGCCGGTAACTGCCATTCAGGAGCAGCACCTTGACCCTGCTGCGTTTCATGTTGTAGAGCACCTTTCTGAAATTCAATCTGGGTTCCAGGTTGGGATCGCGGTAGATTTCCATGAATTCTTCATCACCTCCGGGTTTTCCGCCCTGCACGTTCATGATCCCTTTGCCAGGGCCAGAAAGGTTGCCCGTCAGGGCCTGGAGCGCGACGATAATACGGACGGTCTGCATGGAATTGGTGTAACGTGAAATCGACCCCCCCATCCAGACAAGTGTCCGCTTACTTTGTCCGAGGCTCCTGGCAAAAGTCACCACCTCATTAGGCGGTATCCAGGTAATTTCTGCCACCTTTTCAGGGGTATAAGGCTCTGCTGCCTTAGCCAGTTCCTCAAAACCATTGACATGTGAGGCGACGTATTCCCTATCGTACAGGTTTTCCTGGATCAAAATGCGAATAATTCCAAGAACAAGTGCTCCATCGGTTCCAGGGCGCGGCATGAGCTGGACATCACAGAAATTGCTCGTTGGTGTACTGCGGGGGTCCAGATAGACAATCTTCACGCCCTTTTCTCGGGCGAGATTGATCCAGCGCATATAGGGGGGGTATATCTCGGCAATGTTTGCTCCAAACAGAATGGCTATTTCGGCATTTAGTATCTCGTCCAGGGTCGTGGGAGAGACCGCACTTCCCAGGCAGAGCCTCAGGGCAGTGGCAGAGCTACCGATACAGGTGTCTCCCGGTGAACAGAGGTCAGGAAATCCTGCCAGACGCAAGGCCATCTTGGCAGCCAGCTCACTTTCCCGCGACTCCCAGAGCGGCTCAATCATGGCAACCCGGTGGGCGTAGTCGTCAGGAAAATCCTCTTTCACCTTGAGGATCCGCTCGGCCACCAAGTCGAGGGCTTCCTGGTAGGAGATGCGTTTCCACTTGTTGCCCTCACGGATAAGCGGATGCAAGAGGCGATGGGGACTATACGTCAATTCCACCATGGACTTCCCCTTGGGACACATGGCACCCCCGGTCCAGAAGTTGTCGGGATTTCCGTAAACATTCACAACCCGGCTGTCCTTTACCTGAACCCTGGTGGTGCAGCGAACCTGACAGAATTGGCAGCAGCTGTCCACTTCCTTATCCACATACTCCGGAGGGAGGGGTGCGCCAAACAGGTGTGCTTCAGTACCAAAAGCGGAAGACAATATTCCCCCGCCCACGGCCATGGCACCCACCTTCAAGAAATCACGCCGGTCTATCTCTGGGATCTTCACCTTTCCTTGATTCCGGCTTGATGAAATTTTCTTCCGGTCAGCCATTTTGGTAATCTTTCCCTGGTAGTTGGCAATAAAAGAGGCCAGATATTGCGATTATCTATTGGATGAGTATATTAATCGGGGATTTAGTTTGTATGTCCAGGGTGTTCCGGAATTTTTCCACCCATTCCTCATCCTCTTTCCTTTATAATAACTTTTTACATCAGTTACCTTATCGCCCTCAAATCCATTCATAATGCTATATGCATCCGTGAATCCGGCCTTTGTCAGTCGATCCACTGCCTCGACGCTTCTCCCGCCGGAACGGCACATGATCAAAATGGTGTCATCTAAAGCAAATCTTTTCTTGACCAGGTCCTCGAAATCAGGATTCACAGCGAGGACAAATCTCTTTTTTTTTGGGCCCCATTTCCCGGTCCAGAGGTGGGAGGGTATATTGTGGGCCATAAATGCATGCCCCACGAACACGTATTCCTCGGGGGTACGGCAATCGACTATCTTCACCTTACCCGGGTTTTCTTGCCACATCTCATAGGCCTCTGTGGGGGTCACATATCTGCACGGCGGGGTCTGCCCTTTTATCCCTCCTTTACCAGTCTGTCCGGCACTGGCAAGTGAGATAACACAAAATACAAAGGCCAATCCAATAAGGACAACGGAAAGTTTTTTTGACATAGAGTCTGATTCCTAAAAAAAGCTCAATCCTCGATGTGCTCTCGAGGATTGAGACGTTATTGCCATGGTAACTTCAAACTGATTTCAGAAAAAAATGCAGAAAATTTGTGAAAAATGTAAAAAAGGGGAGACATTTCTTATAATGCATGTTACCTTACCATGTAAACGTGTCAAGGTCAAGGCGGCATATGCTGCACATAAAGCATTAGGACCAGGTTTGCTTGAAAAAGTTTATGAAGTTTGTTTCTGTCATGAGCTTTCCAAACGAGGGTTAGAATATCAAAGGCAGGTGGATATCCCAATAGTATATGATGGGATAGTCTTTGACGAAGGCTTTCGTTTAGATGTTTTAGTGGAAGAGCTTATTATTTGTGAACTGAAAGCAGTGGACGAGATGAATCCACTGTGGGAAGCACAGCTACTTAGCCACCTGAAATTGACTGGTAAGCGGCTTGGTTTTCTCATTAATTCCAATGTGCCCCTTATTGAAAAGGGTATCAAAAGAATAATTCTCTAATCTTGGTGCCTTAGTGGCTGAGAATTAAGGAAGGAGTGAGCAATGGGTTTTGAATGTATTATCTATGAAAAAGAGGAAGGGATTGCCACGATTAAATTGAATAGGCCCCATGTCTTGAATGCTATGAATA
>CAZMUW010000181.1:0-3845 GCA_964569645.1 uncultured Desulfobacteraceae bacterium
GCCTTCTATAGCTTGTGCTACTTGACTTCCGTATTCTAAACTAGCTTTTTCCGTATCACTAACTACTTGGCTAGGAAATGAGCTTCTGGTATTAGTATATATATTCATTTAACTTATTATTTTTGATGTATTTCCTTTGTTGTCGTACTTTCTAAAACCTAAATCTACTGCTTTAGCTTTCTGCCTGGGCGCGTTTGGCGCATATCTATGTTTGTTACAAGCCATTAAAGCAAGTCCTGAACTTATAGATGCATCGTGCTTTGTTCTATTATTAATATTAAACTTAGCCCAGTCTTCTAGTGTTCTTTGGAAATATGTATCTCCATAACCTGTTTCTTTTAAACCCACAAAGTCGTTTATGTAAGTTTCAATTGCAGCTGCGTGTGCTTGTTTTATGTCTTCACTAGAGTTTGGTATTCCACCTAGCTCTCTTTCTGTCACAGACAGTTTGTTATATTTTCTATCAGGTCTGTTAATCGAGTAACCTCTATAGCCTCTTCTTTTAAAATAATACAATAGTCTAGGCTTATTGTTTTCAGCTAATATAGGCATTCCGTAGAAAACACAAGCCATTAGAACGTCTTCAAAGAACATCTCAGCAGTTTGAGGCCGAGCTATATATTCTAAAAAAAACATATTCGGAGGTACATCCTCCATTGAAAACTTCGTTAAACCGTGGAGTGATCCTTTAGACCCTCTACCGTCCACAGTACCTGATATATCGTATGGATCACAACCAAATGCTCCACAATGTTCATTGCCAGGATGATTAGTACCATTTTTTATATATCTTTTATTTTGAAGATGCGCAGGTGGAACCCAAGTCACTAAAAATCTACCATCTTTGTTTGGTACAAATATTACCTTAGTATCTTGCTTAGCGTTCTCCCATTGAAAACTTCCTCTTGTTACTTTAATTGAGTTTTTAAGATCTTCGTTAAAATCTATTTGCTCGTATATTTTTGTAAGATTAAATAGAGATTGTTTTGATTCATCTCTAAACGCGTGCTTTGTTGTACGTGGAAACTGTCTGTAAAATTCATTTAAACTATCTTGATCAGACTTTAAACCTTCTACTTCATTGTCCCAATACTCTATTACACCTTGTGTTATTTTTGTTCCGTGTGGGTCTTCAACTCCTTCTTTTGGTGTGTTGAATACAGGAAAGCCATAAGAATCAATGTATCCTTCGTAGTTCCATTCCATAGGTATGAACAAAGAATAGAGTCCTGAGCGTGTCTGTCCATTGGCGTTTCTTTGTGTAACATCTGAATCATTGTAAAGTTTTTTAAAGTTTCCGCCGCCTTTATCTAAAGCATTTGAGGTACTACCCATCATACACTTACCAATAACTCTAGAACCTAGTCTTAAACAAGTTCTGGTTACTCGCCAATTGTTTAATATATTTGTAGGTCTCTCCCACTTTCCACTCTCGTCGTGTACTAGTAGTTTTAGTTTTTCCCCATCGTAGGAGTTGTCGCCTGTATTCTTCCAGTCGATCGTTGTGTCAAGACCGGTAATCTCTTGTAGTTTTTCGTTGGAGTCAAGTTTTCTCCTGGTAAACTTCGAGGCGGGGACGCGATATGCAAGTTCGGTTTTTGGCCTGTCCATACCGTCTTGGATCGGCTTGAAGAAGAACGGGTAGTTGACCGAAATTGGTACGACCTTATCTGTGAACATTTTTTTTGCATCCGGACCAGATTTGGACAATATCCCAAACCGTGAATCCGTTGATATCGTTGCAAGGTTAACTGATTCAGCTGAGGACATAAACGAGAATCCGCTTCGACGGTTCTTAAGATAACACATACCGTAAGACCGTTTGTCGGCTTTGCAAGCTTCCCAGAAAATGTAGAATAATCTATTTGATTCCCTAAAGTCTGGTTGCCCGACATCAATCTTACTCCACTGCAGGTACATGTAGTTAGTACCAGTAATATAAGTAGGCTTGCCTTTGTTAATAAACCAAAAACCTTCTTCACGCCTTGTAAATTCTTTATCAATGTAATCATACCATTTTTCTTTAAAGTCTAACGGATATTCTTCCCAGTCAAACACAGATTTAATTTTACTTAATTCTTTTGGGTACTTAGTGTAAGACCATCTGTCGTTTTCAAACTCTACAGTATCTTTTTCTTTAGGTAAAGCTATTAAAAGATCCTGTATCTTATATATCTCACCTATTTCACCAGTTTTACTAATAACTATTAAATCGTGCTCAGCATTGTGCCCGTATTCCCATTTCTTGTACCTATTCATTCTTTTAAGAACTTTAGGTTTTACGTGGTCTTTTACAACCGTATATAGAGTTTGCTCGTACATTATTTAGATCTTCCTTCAGCAAAACCTCTAAAAGATTTCTCTTCTTTTACTTCTGCAGGTTTTTCGTTTAATAATGCCTCTTCAGCTTCTAATCTACCTAGTATTTCAAACGCATCAAATATAGCTAGCTTTTTTGTAGCTGCAGCGTTTTTTAATCTATCTGCCGTGATATCATCTCCTGAATCAACGATAGCTTCTTTAGCTACTTTGATTAGTTCCTCAACTGCGACTTGCCCAGCTTGGATTATATTCAACTTCGTTTCCTTGGTATTCATATTTAATTACAATATCATTAGATTTCATACAATATAAACGCTTGCCATCAACTAAAAATTCCCATTCACCATTAGGCGTATAACCTACTAAGTCTCCTGGGTTAATATCAAGTGCTTCTAAGGAGCTATTACCGTATTTTAATATACCAATAAGGCTTTGCTCTTTATCTAGCGTTAAAGACTGATTGTCTTTTATTGGAGTTATAAAGCATCGGTCACCAAATGAGTGCCAACCTTCTTTATTTTTATATAAATAAATTTGATCTATAGCGCAAAAATGTAAATCATCTTTAAACCAAGATCTGCTTTTCTTTTTCTCTCCTTTCATGTCATAGAATACTCTAAACACGTTTTGGTGTATAACAATTATATCACCTATTTCAATACCCGTATTAAATGCCTTGGGTGTTTCTAAAACTTTAGCTAATCTATTTACAAATTTAAAATCCTCTATCTTTGTATTTACAATTAACTCTTTATCTCCAACCTTGACTTTATTACTGTATTTATCACCTAACGGCTCAACAATAAAATCGTAAAGGCTTCTCATCAATATTCTAAATCATATTCAACGGATATAGCCATGTTAGAATTAAATTTCTTCCATGGCATTACCTCGTTATTTTTCTTTATATGAATATTGTAAGAACTATCAGATTCGTCTAGAAGTATATGTGAGATCTCGTGACCGCCATAAACTTGTTGACCTACAGAATAATGCATAGCATCATTTTTGTAATCTGAACCAATACTTATTTTTCTTACAATTGAAGACATTACTCAGCTACTTTAAGCTTAGATTCATCTTCAATCTCAGTGTACTCACCAGTTTTAAGATCAATAGACACTGCGCCGTATTGCTCTTCTAGTTCAGCTTTGAACTCTTCAACTTTTTTATTTACCTCAGCTACATCATGTAGTAGACCGTGTTTTTGAGTTTCAATAACACCAATTTGATTCACTAATCCAATTAGTTTTTCTTGGTTTTCATTTGCAGTTTTTAACTGCTCTTCTGTAATTTTTGCCATTTGATTTAATTTAATTGTTTATTTTTTTTAATAAAAATGGGAGACGCCAACGCGTGTCCTCAGATAAAGTTTTATTACAATCCATAAGCTCCCAAAATTATACCCGTTAAGGCATAACTAAGTTAACTAGAATCATAAAAAAACTTAAATAATCCCTAAGGATTATCTGGGACACGCCAACGCGATGCCTCAATGGGCATTGCCAACGCGACTCCTCAAT
>CAZMUW010000182.1:0-3809 GCA_964569645.1 uncultured Desulfobacteraceae bacterium
TGAAAGATCAGAGAACCTACAAGATAATTGGAGCGGCAATCGAAGTGCATAGGGAACTGGGGTGTAGATTCCTGGTCCACAGATTACGCAGATTACGCTGAAATGAAAGATCAGAGAACCTACAAGATAATTGGAGCGGCAATCGAAGTGCAATCCGCAGATTACACAGATTACGCAGATCAGTAATGAGGGATGAAAAAACGTACAAAATTATTGGCTGCGCTATGGAAGTCCAATCCACAGATTTCGCAGATTACACGGATTAAACAAGCAAAATGAGAGACGAGAGGACATTTAAGATTATTGGTGCAGCCATGGAGGTTCATAAAGAATTAGGATGTGGATTTCTGGAAGCGGTATATCAGGAAGCATTGGGAAGGGAGTTTGGGATTCAGGGAATACCTTTTAAACCACAGCCTGTTATTGAGATTAAATATAAAGGGGAACCACTTGATAAAAAGTATCAACCTGATTTTATATGCTTTGATGAGGTTTTAGTGGAAATCAAAGCGCTAAGCGAGCTATCTGGAATTGAGGAAGCACAGCTTATCAATTACCTTAAGGCAACGGGGCTGAAAATTGGTCTATTAATAAATTTCGGAGCTAAGTCACTTGAACACAAAAGGCTCATTTATACTAATAAATCCACATAGCCCTTTTAATGTTGATAATCAGTGTAATCTGCGTAATCTGTGGATGGAGATAAGATGCAAGTCATTAATGTAAAATATCAAGATGGCGTTTTTGTTCCTTTAGAGCCGGTTAATATTGAGGAAGGCCAAGAGGCGGTAGTGCTTATCAGTGAAGGGGGGTCTGAAAGAACAGAGAAATCGCCCCAATATTATCAGGATAAAGTCCGTCAACATTTTAAGGAAAATTTTCCTGATCTGGATGTAAGTGAACGTATTCTTGAATTAGTCGGAATACTGCATAGGCATAAGGGAAAGCATGACAGGTCCACAGATTTCGCAGATTAACGCAGATTACAAAAGCCAATGAGCTGTAGAGCTTATAAGCAAGGAGCAGGAAACGTTCTCGGAAAAGGAGGGTAAGTATGGAGACTATTGAATTTAAGAGCAAAATATTGGATGGCAAATACCTTTCTCTGCCGCGCGGTGTTTCTGAAAGGATAGGAAATATTGAAGAAATCAAAGTTGTGTTAAAATTGGATGAAGATACGCAGTATGGCCAATCGGATGGAGAAGTGGATAAAGAGAGAATGCGGTCAGCACTAAAGGAATACAAGATGAAATATCCTGAAGATGACGTTAGCCTGGATGATTTTCGGTATGTAGAAATAGTTTCAGAAATTAGTGTGAAAGAGTCCAAGGATGAACTGATTGATGCCATTGAGAGGAAATCGGCAACTAAGGAATTAGGGGATTGAGATCCGCAGATTTCGCAGATTACACGGATTAGGTATGAAGGTAGAGGAAGAAGAGGAGAAGTGTAGAGGGTGGGAAGGGCGGAAGATAAGAGGTTAAGAAAAGAAGAAGGTGAGAAGATTAGAAGGTGAGATCCGCAGATTTCGCAGATTACACGGATTAGATAATAATGAAGGACGGGAGATAAGAGGGTGGGAAAAGCAGAAGATTAGAAAACTTATCAAATTAGGAGTGAAAAATGGAGACATCAAAATTCAGAACAAATGTTGGGAGGGATGGGACAATAAAATTGCCGAGCCATCTTCTGGAAAAAATAGATCGGCCTACAGAATGTGAAATAGTCATGCGTCCACTAAGGAACCAGAAGAGGGGTGTGAAGACTGTTGATGAGGTCATTCAAGATATAGAGGAATCTATGAATGCAAAATACCCAAAACTGAAGACAAAAATAATTCCACAATTGAAAAAAGTAATCGGCATTTCAAAAGACATAAATAAAAAATATTTGCAGTATTCAGACAGAGAAGTAATAGGAATGGCAAGAATGGAGAAATATTTGGAGAAAGGAGAAATTCTTGAAAGTCTTTATTGATACAAATGTTCTAATTGATGTAGCCGTCAGGGCAGATCAATTCCCAGACAGTTTGAAACTCATCAATGATATTATTGAATGGGACGAAGCCAATCTTTGGATTTCGGCCATTTCGCTTAACAACTTCGAATATATCCTCTCAAGGCTTGACCATAAGGAAAAGGCCCGGAACTTCTTGAATTTCATACAACAAACTTTTTCAATCATACCGTTCCGTAGATCCGTATTTACAAGCGCTTTGGCTATCAATACTCCGGATTTTGAGGATGGTATCCAGATGGCAAGCGCTGAAGAACTGAGGATGGATTATATCATTACGCGAAACACTGATGACTTCAAAGATAGCAAAGTTCCTGCTTTAACCCCAACTGAATTTTTAGAAAAATGGAATGCTGGTGAATTTGAGGCAGTTGCAGATGTCCCTTTCCTTGATCTTAAGGCACAGCATCATCAGATTTATAATGAAATTGATGATCGGATTACGGATATTATTGCCAATACCGGGTTTATCCTGGGGAAACATGTGGATGAATTTGAGGAGCGTTTTGCCGAACTTCAGGGGGCTAAATACTGCATCGGGGTTTCCAGCGGGACGGATGCTCTTCATGTGGCGCTGATGGCTCTGGGGATTGGGCCGGGTGATAAGGTCATTGTCCCGGTGAATACCTTTGTCGCTACGGCCGAAGCGGTTTCCCTCACAGGGGCGGAGCCGGTCTTTGTTGACTGCGACGCGTTCTATAATCTCGACATTGAAAAACTTAGGGAGATTACAGAAAGTAGGCAATATGCAGTAGGCAGTAAGCAGGGGGACACAGTAGAAAGTAGGGAGTATCCAGGAGACAGGAAAGATGGAAAAGGAAAAATAACAAATAACGAATCACGAATAACTTGCATTATTCCGGTGCACTTGTATGGTCAGCCGGCAAATATGGATGAGATCATGGCATTGGCTGAGGAATATGATATAAAGGTAGTGGAGGATGCATGCCAGGCACACTTAGCAGCATGGCGCATGGCGCCCCAGAGGAATAATGACAAAAAAGACATTCCACCCCAGTACGATAGTTCCTACCTACGGGGCAGGCGGGGTAAACAAGGTGCATGGCGCAAGATAGGGAATTTTGGAGAGTTCGGGGTATTCAGTTTTTATCCGGGGAAGAATCTTGGGGCCTATGGCGAGGCAGGTGCTTTGATTACCAATGATGAAGAGTTATATCAGAAGGCCAAAATGATCCGGCAGCACGGGGAGATTAAGCGTTATCACCACCAGGTCATTGGCCACAACTATCGGATGGAGGCCTTTCAGGGCGCAGTATTGTCTACTAAGATAAAGTATCTGAGCGAGTGGACCGAAAAGAGACGGGACAATGCCAGGCTTTATAATGAGTTGTTAAAGGATGTGGAAGAAATACAAACTCCAAAGGAACAGGAGAAGACCTATTGCGTGTACCATCTCTATGTGATTCAGTCTGAAGATAGGGATGGCCTCCAGAAATACTTGCACGAGAAGGGCGTTGCTACGGGCTTGCACAACCCCATTCCCTCACACCTCCAAAAAGCCTATGAGTTCATGGGGCATAAAGAAGGAGATTTCCCGGTGGCGGAGGCTGCAGCTAAGAGGATTCTGTCGCTGCCAATGTATCCTGAATTGACAGAAGGGCAGATACAGTACGTGGTTGAGAAGATAAAGGATTTTTTCACAGCAAAATAGGGAATAAGGGGAGTAGGCAGGGAAGAAGAAGGTGAGAAGGTGAGAAGGTTAGAGATTACTAAGAAAGTAATAATGGGGGACGTTGGTGCTTTTGTTGCTTTATGTAACGAGTTCAAGCCCA
>CAZMUW010000183.1:0-1163 GCA_964569645.1 uncultured Desulfobacteraceae bacterium
TACTTTTTTTGATTTTTTCATGATGGTATTGTACTTCTCTTTAATCTGCCTCAATTCCATAGTCATGTGAGAGACATCTTCACTGTTTTTTTTGGCTTTTTTCTCGAACCCCTCTACTTTTTCAGCATGACGCCGCTTGGCTTCCTTGAGTTGATCCACTAACTGGGTTTGCCTCTTTTCGAGTTCTTTAACACTTGCCTTCAACCGTTTCGTTTCCTGCTTCAATCCCGCTATGATTACAGGTTTAGGTATCTTGGAACTAATATATTGCTTAGCCACCCATCCCACTTCACCTTCCTCCGTCCTCACCATGAGGTAACGCCCGTCTTCTTCAAGCACCTCTACAGGAGTACCTGTTTTTAGGCCTCTTATTCGCCTATACTCCTTGCCCTGGCCCTCGCGGAGGGTAATAATAAGCCTGTCCGACACATATCTCCTCTCAGCATGGACAGGTGCAACTGAAACAGATAGTGGGATAAATAGTACGAAAAAAAGTATTAATTCTGCTTTACTGATTCTTATGACCCCCATATTAGTCCCCAAATACAGAAATTAGGCCGAAAAGGTTAAAAAATTAAAAGCTGTTGAATACTGAGGCCCGGCCCTGTAGCCCCACAAGATAAGCGTTTCGTCACTCCAAATTGTAGGTATCTTCCCATAGCCTAAACACCAATTCCCGAAACTTCATTGAAGATTTAATCATAATATTATCAATTTTAGAGGCTGAGGTCAAATTTTTATTAGTCCAAGAAAAATTTTAGAAGCACAGTTCTATGATTCACAACTCTAATTCAATCACCCTTTCAAGGGGCTCTTTCCTGGCTTTGACGTGGAAGAGAGCAACCGAGGTTAGTGGATTTTGATATTGGCAGGTTATGGAAAGGTCTCAGGGCCTGAAGGGGCATAAACTAACAAAGGGTTGGGACGCTACCTGGTCACCTCCAGCGAGACCCTTGAATCCAGGCACCTGACCGCCTTCCTGGCTGATGAAGCCATATTCCTTCTTTTCACCAAACCACTTAACCGTCCCTTTTGCCCACCTAACATGGAGCACTATAGTACAGAGCTTTGTCAAAGGTCAAGGAAAAAGAGGGCCGATAATGTGCATGTTGTTATGTTGGGAATTTGGGCGAGCCCCACAATTAATCCCATCGTTATCGTGA
>CAZMUW010000183.1:1263-3778 GCA_964569645.1 uncultured Desulfobacteraceae bacterium
GTTGTTATGTTGGGAATTTGGGCGAGCCCCACAATTAATCCCATCGTTATCGTGACGGGTATTATTCACTCCCCACCTGACCGCGGCAGTGGCTCTATTCTTATGCCTATTTCATCTATGATAAGGGCGACGAGAAAAGGAATTAAGGAGGGTAGATAGGTCTATTTATGGATGAGGTGTTATTGCTATAATAGTTATTTGATTTACTTCAGGGCCATAATACCAAAAGATTCTATATGCGGCAGGAGTAGATTGTTCAGCATATGCCTCAAAGACTTTCTCTCCATTCGGCCCTTTTAAACTAGTAAACTCGTGTGCTTTAATGCCTTGGATAGACTACTGCGCAAAGCGCTCCAGTTGAAAAACACCACCAGGATGGTGTTGGATGGTATGAAAAATCGCTTTGATGCCCACTCTTTTCTTTTTGCACAACAGGTAGATTTTATAGAGGGTGAGAGTAGTCATGGCCACTACTTGTCTGGCGGAGAGAAGTTTTTGGGTATTTACTGAGAACTTTATATATCTTTGCTGGCTATCTCCTGCCTCCTTTATACAGTTGCTGCCGATGATCAGCAAACGTCGTTCTCCCCCTTTGCCCATGTCAAAACTAGAAAGTTCTTCCCACTTGTCCCAGTTCTCGTTCAGCTCTGCCACATCGCTAATTATTTTCAGGCCGCAGGTCACCTGCATACCTGGTATTCTGACCAGACGATCAATCGCAGGCTGATCCGGAGAGAGTGAGACTACCAGACCAAGATCCTGCAAAAGGGACTGGATTGCGTCGGTTAGAAGCAGCACATTCTTGCTCTTCAACAGGCAGTCAAGCACCTTGAATGTGGTTTTTGCGTCATCTTTCTTGCTCATATCATCGCCTTGGCCGTTTTCTCGCTTGCTATGTTCTGTGAAACTGGTTTCGACTTTCCCAACCACGAACATGCCGACCAGACAGGACAATGACACAAGCAAGCGTTGACTGCCACTGTACTTCATCAGCGCATAGATGGCAAAAATGAGTAAGAAAAGCTCAAAGAGCAGTATAGTTTTTTGTTTCATATTGTGCTCCTATTCTGTAGTTTCTATTAATAAAGAAGCAATTTTTATGCCAGATACTCACTATGCAATTACACCATGCCACAGGTAAAGGCAAAAAATAGATCAGGAGAAATAGAAAACAATCAAATCTTTTCAAAATGTTAGCCAAGACGTTGACCAAACACCCCTAAAGGACAAAAAAAGGGATTAGCCAAAAACCAGCTAATCCTTTGTAGTTGTTGTGGTGCCGAAGGCGGGACTTGAACCCGCACGGGCGTAACCCACTACCCCCTCAAGATAGCGTGTCTACCAAATTCCACCACTTCGGCATAATAAATCATTCCCTCTCAGTTTTTGTATCCGAAGGGATACCAGTGTTAGACTTTTCTTGCTCACCAGCTTTTAAAGGCTTTTCCTGTCTTGTTTCCGCCTTTCCCCTCTCTAAATCGAGGGGCTTGGCAGGCCTGGATGCTAAAAAGGCCAGGGAAAGGGAAGTTATCATGAAAGCAATAGCCACACCTGCCGTTAATTTGTTGAGAAAAGGTACAGCACCACTACTTCCAAATAGTGTCTGGCTAGTCCCCCCAAATGCGGCTCCTAAGTCAGATCCTTTACCAGACTGCAAAAGTATAGCTAATATCAAACTAGAACAAATAAGTACGTGAATAATTATAAGCGCTGTAGCCATCTATGTTCCTTTCTTTATAATTCTGATTATATATATATCACATCTCCCAAATATTGCCAATCTAATTTTAAACCCATCTTAAAAAAAATCATAAAATTACCCCTATCTTGTCATATAATCCATCAGTAACTATTCATTTCTTGACATTTATATAAATTTAGTTAAAAATAATCTAAAAAGTCATGAAATCTTTGTGAGCATAAAAAGATGGTTTAAGAAATGGATGAGGAAGAATATACAAATAAGTATCTAAACTTGAGAGTACTCAAGGATATTCAGGAATATTTGAGCTCAGATGAAAACAGCCATACTGCTGTATATCCTATTAGAGTACCTGACGAGTTGCTGTACCAGACATTAAAATTGAAGGGAGCCAAAAGTGCTGATAGTATAATACATCACATATTTAAATTGGGTCTTAGCATATGGAGTGAAAAGCTATATAATACAGTCTTTGGCTCTCAGCAAAGCCTTGAGGAATTTATAGAACTTGTCAAAGAGCGGATTAAGGAAGACGAATAGATATTCTGAAAGTATTTATGCCTTTAGATACTCCAGCTATATCCTTTTAGCCATATATAATTTCCCTATAATACAGATTCTTTTGAACTTAGGGGCTTCGCCCCAATTGGAATAATGGAATAATGGAATAATGGGTTTTGGGCAAATGGGACAGCGGGTGAACTTGTCCTCCTTCACCTTGTGAACTTGTCCTGAACAATGTGAAGGAGGACAAGTTCACAAGGTGAAGGATTGGGAAAATTCCTATTGACAGCGAAGTTCATAAAAGAGTAT
>CAZMUW010000184.1:0-3766 GCA_964569645.1 uncultured Desulfobacteraceae bacterium
CCAGAAGAGCTCTTGCCGCTGTATACATGGCATAATAAGATCTGGATATGGAATCCTTAAATTTGTCGTTTTCAAGAAGAAGTTTAGCAGATCCCAACTTTTCTTTGCTGTTCTGCAGTCGATATTTGACTAAGTCCGCTGTCCTTTCTTTTGAACTCATAATGTAACGCCTTCACTTGCTAAGGATTCCATGAAAGGGGTATGAGCCTCTATATTCTGTTGATATTCAGTCCGGGAAAAGATAGTTAATGAAATCTTTGAGTCATATTCCAATTCAATATCCAGTAAGTTTTCATAGAGGCTATCTATGAGGTCCTTGCTACGTTCATTAAGAACAATCAGAATATCAATATCCGAATCCAGGGAATGATCACCTCGAACCTTGGAACCAAATATTGTGGTTCTTAGAATATGGTCTTTTAGCTTTTGTTTGATAGCTGAAACAAATTCCTTTACTGCTCGTTCCTCTTTTTGATTTAGCGCCAGGCGGCTATTCATTAGTTTCTCCTTGGGAATGATTGGCCGACCTTCAATTTGGGAGTTCATAGCCTTTGTGTTTTTATATCAGACACAGAACTAACTGTCAATTTATTATTCATCGCCAACCAAAGAAAACATCGGGGCCAGGTCTTCATTCTTGACAGGTGGGCTTTATTTGGACGAAAAGCCATGAGGCACCTGAGCTGAACGTTTGTCAAAAGGCTGACCTAAATTGATCGGTTCTAGGTTCAGGGTTCAAGCCCGCCCTGGCGCGACACGATTGAAATATATTAAAACCCATGCCGGACCCCTAATTTGAGTTTCTATAATTGGGCGGTGCAAAGTCAGGTCTGGGCCAGGGGTTCAAAGGTTATGATCTACTGATATCCTCAACTTTATGACACAGTGCTTAGATTAGCCTCTTTCACCCATTGGGTGAAACATATCATTCGCCCCTATTGACGCGTCATCCTTTTGTTAACAGCCAGTTAGGGCTCTTCAACCGGGAACCGTGAACGTTGAACCGTTCAACCCAGGGCTGATATAGTTTTCATAGGATTTTTGTTCCCTGGCAAATATCAATTCAAGGGCGTTTTTCAGTTTATCCAGGCTTATGATCTCTTTTTCTGAACTTACTTCCCAAAGGGCCTCACAGAGCTGTTGTATATCTCCGGGAATCTCATTAGCAATTTCAAACACCTTTTCCAAAACCTCGTCGTCAATCTTACGCTGTCCCGTAGCGAATTTCTTTTTCAGGAATTCTGAAAACTCTTCATACGGTAAGGGCTCCACCGTGAGTGGGATAGCCGACTTAAAGAAGGGTGAGTCGTGATGGGTAAATATCTCATCCATTTTATGCCGTATGCTCCCAACAAATATATAAGGAATACCGCTTTGTAAAAATAGAGGGGTCAGGGCTGGGCTCTTGACAAAGAGCGTGTCCGGGCACAGCTGCCAAACCGCTTTATTTCGATGGATGGAAGAAGGGGATTTAAGAATTCCGAATTGGGGAATTCAGGGATTCAGGAATTGAGGAATTACATTAATACGAACGCAAAACCGTCTCATATTGTTTGTGAGACATTGAAAAGAATATTCGACTTTGTAGCAGTTTGTCTGGGTTTGACCATAATTTCCCCTATCATGGCAGTCATCGCACTTTTAATCAAAGCGAACTCTCATGGGCCCATCTTCTTTCGGCAAGACCGGGTGGGTTTGAAGGAGGAGGTATTCAAGGTCTATAAGTTCAGGACCATGGTGGAAGGTGCTGAGGAGATGGGAACCTCGGTTACCACCCGGAACGATTTTCGCATAACGTCCGTAGGCAGACTTATTCGCATGACCAAGCTGGATGAGCTACCACAGCTCATCAACGTTTTCAAGGGAGAAATGAGCTTAGTGGGTCCCCGCCCGGATGTTTCAGGGATTGTTGAAAAGTACACTCCTGAAATGAGGCGTATCTTTCAAGTCCGGCCTGGCATCACAAGCGTGGCAACGCTTCATCTCAGGGATGAAGAAGAAATTTTAGCCAGGGTTCATGATCCGAATTCCTTTTATGAGGAGGTAGTCGTGCCTTTGAAGGTAAGATTGGCCATGGAGCATGTGGATAAGAACTCCTTTACCTTTGATTTTAAGATTCTATGCCAAACGATCTGGATGCTGACCCTGGGCAGATGGAGGCCGGTTGAGGAAAACCGAGCTGTTGCCGAATTGGAAAAGAGACAGTATGAATCCGTGGCAAGATAATCTCAGGGCATAAGAAAATGACCCAAAACTCACAACTAAAAAGAATTTATCTTTTTCCTCCCCATATGAGCGGAGCTGAGATGGAGTTTATTCGGGAGGCCATTGAAAGCAATTATATTGCCCCCTTAGGCCCCCAGGTAGATGCGTTTGAGCTAGAATTCGCCGAGAAGATAGGTATTTCTCATGCGTTGGCTGTGTCCAGCGGCACAGCGGCCCTACACCTTGCGTTGCACGTCCTTGGAGTAGGGCAGGGGGATGAGGTGATTGCCTCTTCCCTGACCTTTATCGGGAGTGTGAGTCCCATTGTTTTTCAGGGTGCAACACCTGTCTTTATCGACTCGGACAGATCTTCCTGGAACATGGATCCGGATTTGCTGGCAGAGGAGCTGGAGGCTTGCGTAAAGCGGGGGAGGATGCCAAAGGCGGTGATTCCCACGGATCTATACGGCCAGTGTGCTGACCTGGGCAGGATTCTTGAGATTTGTGCTCCTTATGGCATTCCGGTTGTGGCGGATTCTGCGGAGGCCTTGGGGGCAACATACAAAGCCAGGGCAAACACACAAGCCTTTTCACTCATGGACATTCACGGGGAAAAAACAGTCGCCGCTTCGCGAGGGGGTGTTTCTATGGGCGTTGGGGATATTCGAATTGTCCGGGAAGGCGTTCTCAACTGTGATCGGTTAGAAGAGAGGCACGCTGGGGCAGGGGCAAAGGCCGCGGTATTTTCCTTCAACGGAAGCAAAATCATCACTACCTCTGGCGGTGGCATATTGGCATCTGATGATGAGGCATTGATCGAACAAGCACGTTTCCTATCTCAGCAGGCCAGGGACCCGGCTCCCCATTATGAACACTCCCAGCTTGGTTATAATTATGGCATGAGTAATATCCTGGCAGCGATTGGCCGAGGTCAACTGAGAGTTCTGGATGATCGTATTAAGGCAAAGAGGAGAATATTCGCCTACTATCAGGAGGCACTTGGCGATATTCCTGGGATTGAGTTTATGCCTGAGGCTCCATATGGGAGGTCAAATCGTTGGCTCACTGTGATTCTGATAGATCCGGTGAGATTTGGGGCAGATAGGGAAAAAGTACGTTTGGCCCTGGAAGGAAAGAACATTGAAGCGCGGCCAGGGTGGAAGCCGATGCATATGCAACCCGTATTTAATCCACAGATTACGCAGATTACACAGATTGATGGGAAGGAAAAGAGATATAAAACAAGGGTTATCGGGGGCGAAGTGGCGGAGGATTTGTTCAATCGAGGGCTGTGTCTGCCGTCAGGGACGGCAATGACAGAGGAAGATATGGAGAGGGTAGTTTCCGTGATACGGAGATGCTAGTGCCCCGTCTCAAAAATTGTGCACCTTGAAATGGCAATTTGAAATACGCCCTGATTAGATGTATTTAATCCAGCTGTCAGGGACGGGGAAATCCGAAATTCGAATATCGAAATTCGAAACAAATTCGAATGACAAAAATATCAATGACTAAATAATAAATACTAATCAAAATTGTTAAAGTTTCCGATACTATATTT
>CAZMUW010000185.1:0-3744 GCA_964569645.1 uncultured Desulfobacteraceae bacterium
AACATATTCCCTCCCCCTTGACGGGGGAGGGTTAGGGTGGGGGTGAACGATTACTCTGATTTCAATACGGTAATTTCAGTTAAGCAGCTTCCGCCTCTTCTATGACGACCTTCGTGCCCAATCCTTTCCCTACATTCTCTATGAATTGGGTCTCCATTTTTGCCCGCTGCCCTTTGATGACAGCCTCGTAAATTCTCTTCATTTGGCCCACTGCATCTGCATTAATACGATAATGGATTCGAGTTTTATTAGGACCGAGCTCTTCGAGGTCCAAGATGATGTGCAATTTCGTTACTGTCTCTGTGGCCAGTTTACCAAATTTCTTCATCATCTCTCCGGCCTCTGTCTCGCCCCTTGCCTCAAGATGTCGATTGCCCTGCCTTTCGGTGATCGTTACGCGAGCCTTGCTGTCGAGGGGTATCAATCCAAGCCTTATGCGAAGATCACAATATACCGTATTCTCATCGATCACTTCATACTTCACCATAGTAGGTACACACACTGCGACCGAATTCACATCGCTAAAAAAACTCCAAACCGCATCTATTCCCTTTTCTGCAACCAAAATGTTCTCCAGCGTGATCACCTTCCATCTCCCTTTAGATTTTTAGGGTTTTCTCCTACGACTACTCCCACCATTTTTTTAGTCCGTGGTCCTCGGCAATGATTTCTGCTGCGATAATGCCGGGGGCACCGATAATCCCTCCTCCCGGATGGCAGCAAGCCCCGCAAAGGTAGAGATTATTTATCGGGGTTCTGAACTCGGCCAATTCGGGCAAAGGCCGAAAATATTCCAATTGGCCCAAAATCACTCGGCCCATAAATACCCCTCCCGACTTCATGTTGTACAACTTCCTCTCGATATCCAGAGGTGAGAGGGCTGTCTTCTTCAAGATGTTCTCATCGGTCAGGTTGGGTGCATACTGACGCCATTTTTCGATACAAAGATCCATGTAATCCCCCTTCACCTCGTCCCATTTCTCCGGGCCACCGTCCTTTAGATCATACGGAGCAGGTTGCCATATCAAGGCCGTATGCTTACCCTTAGGGGCCTGGCTGGAATCAAACAGGGTGGGCACGGAACAGAACATCCCGAGATGTTCCGGAAGCTTCCCCCTTCTTATCTCAGACCAAAGGAGGCGATAGTCTTCTGGTGTCTCCAGACCGATGTTCAGCTTAAAGGCCTTGTCGATCTCCGGGTTGAATCTTGCAGAGGTGTGAGAAGGAGGTTCATTCAATGCCATGTGCACACCGAAAATTGAAAATTCATCTAACTTGAAATTCTTTATCTTCTTAACAAAACTCTCCTCCAGGTTTTCCTCTCTAACCAATTCCAGAAAGGTCTGTTTGAGGTCTACAGCACTTGCCACCAATTTATTAGCCCTGTATTTCTCTCCCCCGATGATCTCAACGCCTTTGGCCTCCCCATTTTCCACCACTATCTTGCTGACATGGGAGAGTCCCATAGCCATCCCCCCGTTGGCAAAAAATGACCGCCAAAGGGCATGGGCAAGGACGTGTGAGCCTCCTAAACAGATCTGGGAGTGCTCTACCTGGCTGACCATCAGAGGAATAACCGTTCCGAGGCCATGATAATCAGGAACTATCCCTCTTGGAATCGGAAGTTGATGGAGAATGAGGGCCTTCACATGCTCGTTTTCGAAGTATTCATCCAGGACATCCCTTGGGCTCAGTCTTCCCATTCTGGCGAAATCAAGGCCCTCTGGGCTGCCCTCTAAAATGGCAAGTTGCATGGAGGGGGGTTGGGGTCGAGTATAGAGGGCTGGCATGACAGCCGCCTCCATGAAACTCATGTAATTCTCAGTCATCTCCCGATATGCCTCTGCATCGTGCTTGGATACACGAGCAATGGATGCACACGTCTTGTCCAGGTCCGTATGCATGGTAATGGCATGACCGCTTTTCAGGGCAATGCCTGCTTGCACAGGAGGCCGATAATACCTGGCGTTGAATTTTTCCAACTCCAGATCGACAAAGGGAGGCATCACATTGATCGTATCGTGAAAGTAGGAGTGCAGATTGTGGAGGAATCCCGGAATGGTGATCTCCTCCGTGCTTAAACCGCCCCCGACCTCAAGCCTCCTTTCAAGAATTAGGGTTCTTAAGCCAGCCTTTACCAGGTAGTTACCCAATACGAGTCCATTGTGTCCTCCACCGATGATTATGGCATCGTAATCTTCCATCGCCTTCCTCCTCCGGTACACGATTTATTATACTGTAGATGGTCCTCCTGGCAATCTTGAAGTATTTCGTTGGATCACTTTTCCAATTAATTCCCATATCTTCAAGGGGTAGGGTGGAAGTTTTATCTTGAACTTTATTTCATTGAATTTGTTAGATAGGCTGTAAGAATGTATATTCATCCTCTTCGAGTCACTTCCACGGTGCCTTTATCTCCGTCAACAGTTAGTTGGTCCCCGTTCCTTATCGTGTTAAAGGGATCTTTGTCTAGACTGTCAACTACTGGAACCTCGATGCCATAAAAGACACGGGCAAAGACCGGTCCGGCAAGTAATACGCCATCCGTTTTGCTGTTTACTATGGCCTTAGGCCCTACCCCTTTTTTTATCGCTTCAAGCAAGGAGACTCCACCGGCCAGAGAGCCTATGCTGAATGGGAATACCAGTATCTTTCCCTCAAGACTCTTACCATATAGCTCATGCTTGGTATCTTCAATCTTGGAGAGCTTTCCTGATAGAATCCCTTGCATATATGCTCCGAAGAAATTTATCGGTCTTGTGACGAGCGCCTCCCCTTTAGCAACCCCACCGTTGAGTCCACGGCCTTTAAGAACAACTTTATGCATCCTCATCCCTCCTTAAGCCCTCCCACTTATGGCTGCTGCTACACATTCACGCTGACTTCCATACAGAGCCCGTCTATAGTAGCAGACCTTGCCTGAATCGCTCATGAGTCTCATATCTGCGTAAGGATTGACGGTGTGTAGGCAGTATATACATCCTGAAAACAGCATACCTCCAGCCTCCTTGATAATCTGGGCTGTACCTTGTTGTTTAGCCAGCTCGATAGCACCGTTATGCGTGCAGATCCAGAGTTGAACTCCGTCCTTCACCTTCTTTCCCTTCAAAAGCCTTGCTATTGACGCCACCTCTTCGAAGGTATAGTGAGGGCAGCCAACGGCAACGATATCAATCTCGCCTCCAGCTTCAGCACTAGACATCTCTTCCTTGGTTTTCTGCAACACAGTATCGTCGATTTCAACTTTATCAACCGGTTTCCGCCTACCGAAGGCATTTTCGATTGTAGGGGCTTCGGGCGTCAAACCTGGAATATGGTACATTGAAACAGCGCCTGTACTGGCCGCTGCTGCACCCATATTCTTGAGGCTGGAAGTTGAAGCCTTCTCCTGAATGCCGTCTATGACAGGGATTTTTGTTCCACATACCTTACCAAGATAGTAGCCGATCGCAGCAAAGTCCTCTGATTTCAACCCTTTCACCTTTACATTACAGAGAATCTCTCCTCTCCTGTTTTCGTCAATGTGGAGTCCGCTGTAAACGGTTCTGCCTGCGATAGCGCTAACCAGGTCCATAAGGATAGGCTCCCTATTCGCCCTGGCACCTATCACGGAATTTACATAGATTACTGCTGAGGATTCTTCCCACGAGAGATGCTGACCGAACCTGGGAGTGTTTCCATAAAGATAGGGGATACAAGTCCAATTAGGGATTACTCCTATCTTCCTGTAGGGGCCCTCCAGCG
>CAZMUW010000186.1:0-3734 GCA_964569645.1 uncultured Desulfobacteraceae bacterium
TCACATGCTTTGGGCCAGTTTTTATTGGTTTAAAAATGGGATTTCCTATACTATCGAGTTAATAATGGAGTAAAAAAATGCCTATTTATGAGTTTAGATGCAATAAGTGTGGAAATGTCTTTGAGCAACTGATTCTTTCCTCTGATGAGGAAGATAAATTGACCTGTACTTCCTGCGGAGAAAGGGATACCTGCCGGCTTATGTCCTCATTTTCATGCGGGTCAACCAGTTTTAGCAAAGGCTTGAGTAGCGGACAATCATCGGCCTGTTCCCCATCTCCAAGCGGATTTTCTTGAGCCTGATCTTCACAGCCGGGAGCTGTGGCCAATGCGTATTAAGCACAACTGTCATGGAGCAGATGTGATGGATCATTTATGGAAACCAAACAAAAGGGGAGAAGCAAGCAGATGAGTATCTGGTGGTTTATTTTGATTATTGGAATCTGGTTTTTGCTCCAGGCATATATTTTGCCTAAATTGGGGATTTCTACTTGACTCAGAAAAAGTTGCCAGTTAGGCAATCCAGAGGAAAAAATCACAGAAACCCATAAAAAATCTGATCCTTATTAGTTGATCTTTTTGGGAACGTACTATTTTTTCCCCCCTTACAAGCCTCAGATCTTGATAGCTTTACTAAAAACGCCACAGTTTGTCTACTAATACTTTTTTATTTTTTTACCTTTTTCCAGAATTTTTTAAGAAGTTACGGAAAACACCGTTAACTATGCACAAGTCTTTACTTTTTAAGCCATTAAGGGATGACCTCATTCAGTGCCGGGTCTGCCAACGGCGGTGTAAGATAGCCCTAGGAAAGAAGGGATTCTGTAAAACTCGAAAGAATAAGAATGGGGAGCTCTATTCCTTGATTTATGGAAAGGTTTCCTCAATAAGGGTCTCTCCAATAGAAATCAAACCGCTCTTCCATTTTTATCCCGGAAGCAGATGGCTTTCCCTGGGTTCTCTGGGATGCAACTTCCTGTGTCCGGGATGCCAGAACTGGGAAATCTCCCATGCAGACATTGACAAGGAGATCCCTTTCGCCGAACATATCTCCCCTGAAAAGGTGGTTCAGCTTGCAACAAGAGAGAACTGTAAGGGCATTTCCTGGACCTATAATGAGCCGACACTGTGGTTAGAATATACCCTGGATACTGCAAAAATAGCCAGGGAGCATGGTCTGCTCACAAACTACGTGACCAATGGCTATATCACTCCGGAGGCCATGAATTTGCTCGGCCCTTATTTAGATGCCTACAGGGTCGACTTAAAGGGATTCTCTGCCCAAACCTATAAAAGGATAGCAAATATCTCTGATTTTGAAGGGATCTTAAAAATCATAAAAATGGCCAAATGTAAATGGGGGATGCATATTGAGATCATCACCAATCTCACACCCGGATACAATGATAATGAAGATGAGCTAAATGATATGGCGCAGTGGATTGTAAGTCACATAGGTCCTGAGACACCCTGGCATGTTACCAGGTTTGTACCTCACCTTAAATTATCTCATCTTACCTGCACTCCGATATCTAAATTAGAACAAGCCAGGCATATAGGCATGGATAATGGACTGAGATATGTTTACCTGGGAAACGTCCCCGGCCATCCGGCAGAGAATACCTGCTGCCCCCGATGCAGAGAAATACTCATTGAACGCAAAAATTACCAGATTCTGAAATATAACCTGAAAGAGAACAAATGCAGGTTTTGTAATCAAACAATAGCAGGACATTTCTAAAGAGGCTGGGTTGAGGGAATTATTACCAGATTTTTAAAAATTTTGTCATTTTTTGCTTGACTTTTAGTAAAGCTTACAGTATTATAAGTTTTACTGTCATAAGGGGAGGAAGACATGAAACTGACGGAAAAGCAGAAGGCATTCCTGGGATATATCTCTCGTTATATGGAGGACTGGGGCCGATCTCCCAGTTTTGAAGAGATATGTTCCCACTTCGGCTTCACCTCTTACAACACGGTCACCACCTATCTCAAGACCCTGGAATGGAAAGGCTATATCCGCCTTCCCAGCAAAAAGAACCAGAAGCGGGCCATTGAGGTAATCAGCCCTGTGGAAACCAGGCGGTTCGAGTTTCCCCTCCTGGGAAGGGTGGCAGCGGGAAAACCTATCGAAGCCGTGGAAGACGTGGATGTGATTGAAGTCCCCCCATCCATGATAGGACAGGGAGACCACTTTGTCCTCCAGGTCAAAGGGGACTCCATGAAAGAGGATGGGATCCTGGACGGGGATTTCATCGTGGTCAGGAAGCAGCCCACGGCCGAGAACGGGGAGACCGTGGTGGCCCTGATCAACAATGAGGCAACAGTAAAAAGATATTACAAAAGGAAAAACCATGTAGAACTACGTCCCGCCCATAGGGGCATGGAGTCCATCCGTGTTAAAAAGGGAGATCTCCATATCCAAGGAAAGGTTGTGGGGATTATAAGGCATTATAAGTGAGCTAAAGTGCCTAAAATGCCTAAAGTGAGCTAAAGTTAAGAATGAAAAAATCTTTAATGACTTATTTTATACCATAAACTTTAGGCACTTTAGTTCATTTTAGCTCACTTTAGGCACTTAACTTAAGAAGTTTGGGTGGTGCTTACTGCCTACTGATTACTTCATATTGCAGAATTTGAGTCATGTACCGTCACATTATCCACCTTCATATACCCGCTTTTCCCATCGCTGTGGCACGTGTCTCTCAGCCAGAGCTCAGGGACCGCCCTGTGGCCATGGCCCCACCTCACTCAGAACGGGCGCTTGTCTTCTCTGTCTCACCTGAGGCCCGCAGGGAAGGCATTTTTAAGGGCATGGCCCTTGGGAAGGCCATGAAATTCTGCCCTGATCTGACTGTCTTACCCCCCAATCGGGACTTCGCGGGAAAGGCCTGCCAAATCCTGGCCAAGGTGGTGGCGCAATATACACCTCTCTGGGAACCCTTCCGTCCGGGACATATCTATCTGGATGTAACAGGGACAGATCGTCTCTGGGGGAGGGCAAAAGAGACGGCCAGCCGTCTCAGACGGGAAATCAAGGAGCATTTATGTCTCTCGGGGATGGTGGGCGTGGCAGGGAACAAGATGGTTTCCAGCATCGCCTCCAGGATTGTATCATCCGAAGGGGTACTGGATGTGGATCACGGTCAGGAGTCCTCATTTATGGCCCCTCTGAAGGCAAGTGTCCTGCCTGGTATAGGCCATGTTCGCAGAAGAATCCTTCTGGAAGAGCTGAATATCTCCCTGGTCCGGGAGGTAGCCGCCCTTGATATGGGCAATCTAAAGCTTGTTTTTGGCCGGCAGGCCTATGTGATCCATCAGCGGGCCCTCGGCATAGACCCCACCCCGGTTTATCCTCCTCGCATGGAACCTACGGTAGCCGAGGAGGTCACCCTTCCCCAGGACGAGAACGATGACGAGAAACTGCTGGGAAGCCTTTATGGGTTGGTGGAAAGGTGCACCCATCAGCTTCTGAGCAGGGCATTGTTTCCCCGCAAGGCAGGGCTGGCCTTCAGGTATACTGACCAGGAAGAGATCAAACGCCAGATCAACCTGCCCCATATGAGTCTCTGGGATTTCGACCTCTATGCACCTCTGGAGAGAATCTTCTTAAGGGCCTGCCAACGCCGGGTGAGGGTCAGGTTCATGAGGGTGTGGTTTAAGGATTTTTTACCTCCCTTCTCACAGCTCTCTCTTTTTCCCGCAAGGTCTCCTATCACGGAGAAAAAGGCCCTG
>CAZMUW010000187.1:0-3732 GCA_964569645.1 uncultured Desulfobacteraceae bacterium
GAGCCACCGGCTCATAACCGGTAGGTCCCTGGTTCGAGGCCAGGTGGGCCCATCAGGGATAAGAAAAAGATGCTCCATTATGGATGGGTGTCTTTTAAAAATGTTTATCTTAAAGAAAAGAGGGCGCCCTTTTAAAATAGGGCGCCCTTTCATTTTGTCTGATAAAGACTATTTAAGGTGTGAAATTGGATGAAAAACTTAAGGTACTCTTGATGATACAGTCAATTGATATTCGATTTGATGAGATGAGAAGGGAAAAAGAAGAGACCCCTAAAGAGATTGAAAAATTAAAAGAGGATCTTGATCTTTTAAGGAATGCCACGGAGCAGGGTTTATCTACCCTTGAAGAGCTTAAAAAAGGGAGGAGAAAGGTTGAAAGTGAGTTAGAAGAGAAAGAGCTTAAACTTAAAAAGAGCAAGTTAAGGCTGAACGAGGTCAAGTCAAATAGGGGATATCAGGCTGTCTTGAAAGAGATTGAGGAACTTAAGGGACTTACTTTCCAAAAAGAGGAAATGGTGATAAAGTGGATGGAGGATATTGAGATCCAGGAAAAGGAATGCACCGATAATAATATTAGATGGGAGGAATATCAAAAGGAATATAAGAGTAAGGAAAAAGAACTTTTACAAAGGATGAGAGAGCTTGATAGAGAGGTTCAATCTATTAATAAAAAAAAGGTAGAATTGTCCCAAAAGATTGATGAGGATTTATTGAGGAGGTATAATGGTCTAAGGACGCATTTAAAAGGCCGGGTAGTAGCTCCAGTAATAGATGCCGTTTGTCAGGGGTGTCACTTAGGTATTCCTCGCCAGCAGCATAACGAGTTAATTAAAGAAGATTCACTACAAAGTTGCTCTAATTGCAATAGGATTATTTATTGGGGAGAAGAAAGCAGGATTTAGGGATTTTCGATTTTAGATCAATCGAAAATTAGCAATCGGCAATCGAAAATGGATGGATGTCAGAGCAGGACAAATGGTCGCTGTTCTATGTTTTACATAGAAGGGAGGAAAGTCCGGGCTCCACAGGGCAGGGTGCTCCGTAACACGGAGTCCCGGCGACGGGAAGGAAAGTGCCACAGAAAATATACCGCCCTATTAGATGGCTGGCCTATCTGATTGGGTAAGGGTGAAAAGGCGAGGTAAGAGCTCACCGCTCCGATGGCGACATCGGAGGCTTGGTAAACCCCACCTGGAGAAAGATCAAATAGAGGGGCGTTTGAGGGCTGCCCGCCCGAGTCCCTGGGTAGGTCGCTTGATCCCAATAGCAATATTGGGGCTAGATGAATGACCATTGTCCCATAGAGGGTGACCGATATGGGAAACAGAACCCGGCTTATGGCCTGCTCTAACATCTTCAATGCTTTTGAATAACTTATTCCGCTGCAGGTGAACACAGGGTAAAGGTAGCCGTTGGAGAGAGAAATGTTTATTTTAGCTAACTTTTTAATAGCAGTTGCAAAGATATTGAACGTAGGTTTAACTATTTATATGTGGATTATTATTGCCCGGGCCATAATATCCTGGGTGAACCTTGATCCTTACAATACTATTGTGAGGTTCTTATATGCTGTAACTGAACCTGTTCTTTATATGATCAGGAGGAGGTTGCCTATAAGTTTTGGCGGCTTCGATTTTTCACCCATTATTGTTATTCTGGCCATTGCCTTCTTTCAAAACTTTGTAGTTAAAACCTTAGTCCAATTCGCAGTCCAGCTTGGTGCAGGATAGGAATGGATAGAAAGCGACTTGCCGGAAAAGATCCTGTTTTTGAAGTCAAATTGGTACCCCGCTCATCTTTGAATAAGATAGTGGGTCTCGAAGGCGATATCTTAAAGGTAAAGGTGAAGTCAGCCCCCGTTGATGGTTTAGCGAATCAGGATCTGATATTATTATTGTCCAAGCGCCTAAGGGTTGCTAAAGAGAGGATAGAGATTATATCCGGTCATAAGTCAAGATTAAAAACAATAAGATTTCATGGTATTCAGGCTTCGTCGATTCGTGAATTGTTAAATTGTTGAATCGGTCCAAAATATTAATAATATCAATTATTTTTTTCTAATACCCTCTATTACCCATCCAAAAAGAGCACCTGATGAAAAGTTACCTTAAAAGGAAGGTACATATTTAGTTTTTTGTTGCCAAAACATATATTTTCCCTTTAAATAGATTATGATAGCTAATTGAATGTCAAAATCCTGATCTAAGATCAATTTATTATGATCGAGAGCGAATCTTTTGCATGATCAATCTAACTGGCAAAAAGATAATCCTTGGTATAACGGGAAGCATAGCAGCCTACAAATCTGCTGAGCTGGTAAGACATTTAAGAAAGGCAGGTGCGGTGGTAAAGGTAGCAATGACCACAAATGCCACTTGGTTTGTAACCCCACTCACATTTGAAACACTCTCTGGCAATAGGGTAATAAGGGATATGTTTTCACAGGATGGAACATCAATTAATCATGTCTCATTGGGCCAGGAGAGTGATCTGATAATAATTGCACCGGCTACGGCAAATTTCTTGGCAAAGATTGCTCATGGGCTTGGAGATGATTTTCTTTCTACCCTAATCCTGGCAGCCACTGCTAAGACTCTCATCTGTCCGGCTATGGATAAAGAGATGTTTTCAAACAGTATAGTGCAGGCCAATATCCTTAGCTTGAAGGAAAGAGGTTTCATAGTAATGGAACCGGAAGAGGGTATGTTAGCCACAGGGGCAATAGGATTGGGGCGATTTCCTGATCCCTCAATCATTATGGAGGAGATAAGGCATCTCCTTACCGATCACGATCTCAAGGGATTAAAGGCCCTAATTACCGCAGGTCCGACAATTGAGTATATTGATCCGGTAAGGATCGTTTCCAATAGGTCCACAGGTAAGATGGGTTATGCACTCACAAGGGCTGCATGGAGGAGAGGGGCGGAGGTTACACTTGTAAGTGGGCCAACTCACCTTGATCCACCTAAGGGGATCGAGGTGATTACGGTTAAGACGGCTGAAGAGATGAGAGAGGCGGTCCTACATAATTATAGGAACAAGGATGTGGTTATCAAGGCAGCTGCGGTAAGCGATTACAGACCCATAAGAAAGGCCCAAGAGAAGGAAAAGAAAAAAGGAAGCCCTATAACAGTAGAGATGATACCCACACCGGACATACTGGCAGAGCTTGGCAAGGATAAAGGGGATATTACCTTGGTGGGTTTTGCTGCAGAGACTACTGACCATGTTGCCAACGCAATGGATAAGATAAGAAAGAAGAATCTGGATCTGATTGTGGTTAACGATGTCTCAGGGGAAGATAGGGGGTTTGCTGCTGACTCAAATGAGGTCAATATGATTGATAGGGAAGGAAACCAGGAAGCGGTTCCCTTAATGTCAAAGGAGGATGTGGCAGATAGAATACTTGACAAGATAAAGGGCTTAAGGGCAGAATGAATGTAAGAGAAGAGGTAGCCGATTTGGCAGGACAGATAAAAAGGCAGTTGATAAGCAGTCAAGAGATTGGACTTGATGCCCCTTCTCTCTCTACCGATAGTCTCAATTATCTTAAAGAGGGGCCTCAATTGGATATAGAACCCTTAGGGGAGGACTTTTATTGTAATAGCCTTAAGGAATTGGAGGATTTTATTTGTAATTGTGACAGGTGCAAACTGAGTACAGGAAGAAAAAATATTGTCTTTGGTGAGGGGCTACCTGATGCCAGACTTGTCTTTGTTGGTGAGGCCCCTG
>CAZMUW010000188.1:0-3705 GCA_964569645.1 uncultured Desulfobacteraceae bacterium
TATCATTAAAAAACGGCTCCAACGTCAGGGTATAGGATTTGAGGCAGATATCCATCCTGCTAAGGTGAATATGGATATTCTCAAAGAGGTAAGGGCACAGGATCTTATTGAGTTTGGATTTGAGTCAGAATTTATAGGTCGCCTTCCAGTAATTGTTGTTTTTGATGAGCTAACAAAAGATGACCTTGTTGAAATTCTCAAGAATCCTAATAACCCTATTATTCTAAGTAAGAAAAGGGATTTTATGGCATATGATATCAATATTCATTTTGAAGATGAGGCACTTGAAAAATTAGCGGAGATGGCTTCTCACGAGAAGACCGGTGCGAGAGGTTTAGTCAGTGCTGCTGAGAAAACCCTTATGCCTTTTGAAAAACACCTTCCATCGACTATTATAGAGAAGCTATTGGCTACTCCGGAGCTTGTTGAAAACCCCGAGCAAGAGCTTAAACGGATTGACTCCGATAAGGATATGAGTGACCCTAAGATGGAAGAACGATTTGAAAGAGCAGCTGTAAATGAAAAGCAGAGAGTGAAAAGGACTATAGCGGAGAGAGCAAAGGAATTTGAGGCCCAATCAGGTTTAAAATTAAACGAAGATAGGATAGATTTGATTGCTGACCAGACACTTAAATCTATATCCGATATTGATTCTGCTTTTATAGATTTTAAGGAGATGTATAATCAGATAAAGGCCCAGAATGAAGGATTGTTTTCCCAGTTGGGAATTAATGTTAGTTTAGCAGATAGTGCCATTCACGAGATAATAAGGATTGCTATTGATCAGGATCGTGATATTAGCGAGATATGTCTTGCCTTCGCAAATGAGTTAGAGTATGGGCTCAAATTAGTTAGAGATCGGATTGGCTTTGAAGTTTTCACTATTACTAAGGAGGCAGTTTTAGATCCGGAGAAATATATAGATAGCCTGATTAAGAAATACTATAGCCAAGACCCGGTAGTATCCTAAGCCTATTATTCCCTCCCCCTTTATTCCCAGTAAGAGAATTTATACCTTGAGATACTTCGATCTTCTGCCAATAATAACCTGAAAATATGACATAAAGGTGAGGCCGAAAGCTGTATGGAATTTCTCAACCGGCGTATTATCTTATCGATGAAGGGCAAGGAAGAAGATAAAGGAGAATAACAATGATGATTAGACCACGACGGCTAAGGAAAACGTCCACTATTAGACGAATGGTGAAGGAGACAATAATAAGGGCAGATGACCTCATTTATCCTGTGTTTGTTAAACATGGTAAAGGAGAAAGGGAGCCTATTTCGTCTATGGTGGGCCATCATAGGTTATCAGTTGATGAATTGGTTAAAGAGGCAGCGGAGGTGTCGTCTCTGGGTATACCAGCTGTGATTCTTTTTGGTTTGCCAAAAAAGAAGGACGAGTTGGGGAGCGAGGCATATGCCCGGGATGGAATTGTTCAGCAGGCAGTAGCTGCCATTAAGGAGAGGGTGCCGGAACTGGCTGTTTTAACTGATGTCTGTCTCTGTGAGTATACAGATCATGGGCATTGTGGGATTATAAAAGATGGCCAGGTAGATAATGATACTACCGTTGAAATACTTTCTCGTGTAGCCCTTTCACATGCCGAGGCAGGAGCTGATTTTGTTGCCCCTTCAGATATGATGGATGGGAGAGTTAAGGCAATTAGAGATACCCTGGAAAGGGATGGATTTAAGGATACCGGTATTCTGGCATATGCTGTGAAATATGCCTCTTCCTTTTATGGGCCATTTCGCGAGGCGGCTGATTGCGAACCACAGTTTGGTGACAGGGCAGGTTACCAGATGGATCCGGCTAATGCGAGAGAGGCCCTTAAGGAGGCGTTTATAGATGTTGAAGAGGGTGCAGATATTATTATGATTAAACCAGCACTGCCATATCTGGATATTATCCACCAGGTTCGCACCCATATCGATCTTCCAATAGCAGCATACAATGTGAGCGGGGAATACGCCATGGTTAAGGCAGCTGATCAAAAGGGCTGGATTGAGGGGGAAAAGGTGATGATGGAAATGCTTCTTTCTATTAAGAGGGCGGGGGCCGATCTTATCCTGACCTATTTTGCCAAAGAGGTAGCTAAATTAATTGATTGAGCATGGAAACATATATACCGAAAAAGGGTGAGGCCTTTCACAGAAACTATCAATTACGAATAGTGGCCTGGGAAGTTACCAGGTCATGTAATCTAAATTGTGTTCATTGCCGAGCATCATCAAATTCTGGTCCCTATCCTCGAGAGTTGGATAAAGTCAAGGCATTGGAGATATTAGAACAGATAAGAGAGGTTGGTAAACCTATTGTAATCCTTACAGGTGGCGAACCTCTTCTAAGGAAGGATATCTTTGCCCTGGCAGATTATGGGACAAAAAAGGGCCTGAGGATGGTCCTGGCTACTAATGGAACCATGATCAATCCTGATATTACAAAAAAGATAAGGGAGTCCGGGATTAAGAGGGTAAGTATATCTCTTGATGGGGCTACAAGGGAAAGCCACGATACATTTAGACAGGTTAATGGGGCCTTTGATAGAGCGATTAAGGGAATATCATACCTAAAAGATCATGGAATTGAATTTCAGATCAATACCACGGTAACCAGATACAATCTATCTGAGTTAGAAAGTATTCTCAACCTTGCAGTAAGGCTTAGGGCAACTGCACATCATATATTTTTGCTTGTTCCTACCGGAAGGGCTCAAGAGATGGTAAACCAAGAGTTAAATGCCCGGGAATATGAAGATACCCTGTACTGGTTTTATCAACAGCAGGATAATGTCTCCCTTCAGCTTAAGGCTACTTGTGCACCTCAATACTATAGAATTATAAGACAGGAGGCACATTCTAAAGGGGAGAAGGTGAACAGCAAAACCTATGGCCTTGATGCAATAACGAGGGGTTGCATGGCTGGAGTTTCCTACTGTTTTATATCTAATGAAGGTATTGTTCAGCCCTGCGGCTACTTAGCGCTGAATTCTGGAGATTTAAGGGGATCTACGTTTTCAGATATATGGAAGAATTCTTCTATCTTTGCTGACCTCCGGGACTTTTTCAAATATAAGGGAAAATGCGGACGATGTGAATATATTAATGTTTGTGGTGGTTGCAGGGCGAGGGCCTATGCAACTAATGGGGATTACCTATCTGAGGAACCATTATGTGCCTATTATCCAGTAGGCAGTAAGCAGTAAATACTTTTATCAAATTTCTCCCTCCTGCATCCTGCCTACTGCTTACTCAGGGCAAAGGTTCTGGTATGAATGATATTGATAGGAAACTTTTAAACGAGATCCAATCCGATTTTCCTATTACTAAAAGACCTTATAAAGATTTGGGGGCTCGATTAAATTACTCTGAAGACGAGATTCTTAAGCGAATAGGAAAATTAAAAAAGGAAGGTATCATCCGGCGGATAGGTGGAAACTTTGACTCTCAAAGGCTCGGTTTTGCCACTACTCTGTGTGCAGCCAAGGTACCGGATGATAAGATCAAGGGGTTTGTTAAGATGGTTAACAAATATCCGGGGGTAACTCACAATTATCTCAGGGATCACCATTATAATATATGGTTTACATTTGTGGCACCCAATATGAAAATGATACACAGATATATCGAGGAAATAATTCAGGATACTGGAGTAAGAGAAATTATTAATTTACCAGCGGTGAGGACTTTTAAGATATTAGT
>CAZMUW010000189.1:0-3679 GCA_964569645.1 uncultured Desulfobacteraceae bacterium
AGGCACTTTAGCTCACTTACTTGGAGTATAGCTCAACTATTAGCTGCTCATTAATGGGCATGGTCAACTCTTCACGATTGGGAAAGGCCTTAACTACACCACGAAAATTACCTCCATCAACCTCTAACCATGTATGTATCTCTCGCCTAACAACCGTCTCCATTGCCTCCAGAATAACCGGGATCTTACGACTCTTCTCTTTTACCTCTATTACATCTCCAATCTTCACCTGGTAAGAAGGTATATTAACCTTTCTCCCATTCACAGCGAAATGGTTATGTCTAACCAGCTGCCTGGCCTGATCCCTTGAAGAGGAAAATCCCATCCGATATACTATATTATCCAATCGACGTTCTAAGAAGATCAACAGGTTTGTACCTGTAATGCCCTTTTGCCTGTCAGCTCTACTATAATACCTTCGAAATTGCTTTTCTAATAACCCATAGATTCTCCTTACTTTTTGTTTTTCTCGTAATTGTATCCCGTAATCGGAGATCTTTCCACCCCTCCTCTGTCCATGTTGACCTGGAGCATAAGAACGCCGTTCAAAGGCACACTTGTCAGTATAGCACCTATCACCTTTTAGGAAAAGTTTAAGATTTTCCCTTCTGCACAACCGGCATATAGCCCCAACATATCGAGCCAATATTTTACCTCCCTACACCCTTCTCCTCTTTGGAGGCCTGCAACCATTATGTGGAATGGGGGTCACATCCCTAATCATGGTAACCGTAAAACCGCCCATCTGTAATGCCCTTAAGGCCGCCTCCCTTCCAACTCCAGGACCCTTAACCCAAACCTCGGCGGTTTTCAGACCTAACGCCATTGCCTTTCTTAACGCATTCTGTGCTGCCAACTGGGCAGCAAAGGGAGTGCTTTTCCTGGAACCTTTAAAGCCTAACTGCCCCGGACTCGATGAGGCTATTACGTTACCATTCATATCGGTGATGGTAACGATAGTGTTATTAAAGGTAGATTGAATATGAACAACCCCAGTAACAACAATCTTCTTCTCTTTTTTGCTTTTGCTAGCCTTTCCTGTTTCCTTGGCCATTATCCCACCAGAGGTTATTTTTTACGTCTTCCAATTGTCCTGCTCGGCCCCTTCCTTGTTCTGGCATTTGTATGGGTTCTCTGTCCTCTTACCGGAAGAGCTTTTCTGTGCCTTAATCCCCGATAACATCCCATATCCATCAGGCGCTTTATATCCATGGATACTTCCCGTCTCAGATCTCCTTCAACCTTAAAGGATTCATCAATAATCTTTCTGATGCTTGTTACCTCCTCTTCACTAATTTGATCTGATTTGGTATCAAGATCTACTCCCGCTCTTCCCAAAATCTGCCGAGAATTACTTCTACCTATGCCATAAATATAACTCAAAGCTATCTCGATTCTCTTTCCCTTTGGTAAATCAACACCAGCAATCCTGACCACTGTGTTCTCCTTTGGTTGAGTAGTCAAATGGTCAAATAGTTAAATAGTGAACTGGTCAAAGATTTAACCATTTAACAAAAATTAACAATTTAACGAATAATCAATCGCGCCTTTGGTCTTCCGTGTGACCTTTGCCTTCCCCCTGAGAGCTGATTGCTGACCACTGAATGCTTACAGTTAGCCCTGTCTCTGTTTGTGTCGAGGATTATCACAGATTACTCTAAGCACACCTTTCCGTTTAATTATCCTGCACTTATTGCATCTCTTCTTTATAGATGACCTGACCTTCATAACCTATCTAACTCTACCTAAACCCCTTTTCATAAAACCCTCGTAATGTCTGGTCAACAAATGAGTCTCTATCTGGGTGATAGTATCCATACCTACTCCAACCACAATCAAAAGGGCTGTCCCCCCAAAATAAAAAGGAACATGTAGTCTGTAAATCAAGATTTCGGGCAAGATACAGATAATAGAAACATAAATGGCTCCACTGAATGTTATCCTTGTGAGTACCCGGTCAATATATTCGGCCGTACTTTTACCGGCCCTAATACCAGGGATAAATCCACCATACTTTTTCATGTTATCTGCAACCTCAGTTGGATTAAAATGAATGGCCGTGTAAAAATAACAAAAGAAGATTATAAACCCTACATAAAGTAAGGAATATATCAGACGACCTGGTGCCAGGGAACTTACAATGAATTGAAGCCAGGCAATCTGCTTCACGTTTAAGAAACCTGCTATGGTAGCTGGAAACATAATAATGGAGGAGGCAAATATCGGGGGAATAACACCAGCAGTATTAACCTTTAATGGAAGATGCGTGCTCTGTCCCCCATACATCTTCCTGCCTATAACCCTTTTTGCGTACTGGACTGGTATCCGTCTCTGACCTCTTTCAACGAAAACAATGGCCCCAACAACGGCTGTCATAAAAACAACTAAAAGAAGTCCAAAAAAAGGACTCATCTCTCCGGTACCCATCAAGCGGAATGAATTGCCAATAGCTAATGGCAACCTGGCCACAATCCCGGAAAAAATGATCATTGAGATTCCATTTCCAATACCCCTCTCTGTAATCTGTTCGCCGAGCCACATCAAGAAAGTTGTACCGGCAGATAAAGTTATCATGGCCATAAGCCTAAAACCCCAACCCCCTATCGGAACAATCAATGCCCCTGAAGGGCTTGTCATACTCTCCAGACCCACCGATATGCCAAAGCCTTGTATGAGGCTAAGCATTACGGTCCCATATCGTGTATACCTTGTAATCTTCTTTCGGCCAGCCTCTCCCTCCTTTTTCAATTTTTCCAAATGGGGAATAACTACTGTCAGAAGATCTAGAATAATGGACGCACTTATGTAAGGCATTATCCCTAAGGCCATGACCGACAGCCTACTTAAGGCCCCGCCTGAAAACATATCAAAGAGACCAAATAAGGTACCGGCTCTTTCAGTGAAGAAGGCAGCCAAGGCTGTTGAATCGATACCAGGTGTTGGAATGTGGCACCCAAGCCTGTAAACTGCCAGCATTAAAAGGGTAAAAATTATCCTTCTTTTAAGTTCAGGGATCTTTGTTATATTTTGAAAACCGCCAATCACTTTTGAACTATCTCCACCTTACCACCGGCAGATTCAATCTTTTCTCTTGCTGCCTGGCTGACTTTATTAATCTTTAGGTTTAAAGGGTATGATATATCCCCTGCTCCCAAAATTTTTACTGCCTCATCCTTTTTTAGCAAACCGGCCTTAGACAATGTGGTTCTGTCTATTATTTCACCTGGCTTAAAACGACTAAGATCCTTTATATTAATAAGCTCATACTGTTTCTTAAATATATTTGTAAAGCCCCGTTTTGGAATTCTTCTCTGCAGAGGCATTTGCCCCCCCTCAAATCCTAAAGGGGCTCCTCCACCAGAACGTGAGTTTTGCCCCTTTGTCCCCCTTCCTGCGGTTTTTCCGCTTCCTGAGCCTTCTCCCCTGCCGATTCTTTTTCTCTTTTTCCTGGAACCTTTCGGTGGCATCAATTCATGTAACTTCATATAGGCTCCTGTAAAAAACTTAGTTCGCTCCGCTCACAATTGGAATGGTGGAATATTGGAATTATGGAATACTGGGTTCTGGGAAAATGGACCATTGAGTTAATGATAAAATTGCTCTTGACAGGGAAGTTTATAAAGTCATCAAGTGAGTAATTTCGTTTTAGAATCAACATTCCATTATTCCATTATTCCAT
>CAZMUW010000190.1:0-3650 GCA_964569645.1 uncultured Desulfobacteraceae bacterium
TCCAGGGCAACGTCAAAGCCGCTTAATCTTCATTTCCAGAGCCAATGTCTGAGCAATTATTTCTCTCCTATTTTGTCCCCCCCTCTATTATCGTTGGCAAAAAGGCAAGTACTTATCACAGTCTTGTAATTTTTAAACAACTTTACAACCCTTCATTTATAGTATAAAAACTCTGTTTTTAAGATTTAAATTTTTAAAAAAAACAGCCCACTTGTTATCCTTATCTAAGAAATAAAATTGTTTTGACAACTATTTGTCGTTTATATATACTTGTAAAAATATGAATAACTCGGTTAAATAGGAAAGAGATCAGTAAATAGACTATGGGAGAGGAATCTAAATTATTAGATCAGTTTGATCCTTACATCAGTAGGATAAACGAAGAGCTTGGCAAGGTACTTGACTCTGGTGTGCCTTTGATAAAAGAGGTTGGAAGTCATAGCTTGCTTGGAGGAGGCAAGAGGCTAAGACCACTATTTTTTATATTGTCATGTCAGCTTTGTAATTACCATGAGAGTGATATTTATACCCTCTCTGCCATTTTTGAGTGTCTTCATGCGGCAAGCCTCTTACATGATGATGTCCTTGATAATGCTTCCGTCAGAAGGGGAGGATCATCAGCTAATAAGATTTGGGGGAACTCTACGGCAGTCCTGGTGGGTGATTTTCTCTTTTCCAAATCTTCCAGGATGCTGGTTGAGAAGAGGCATATTGAATTGCTCAAAGTTCTTGCAGATACTGCTATTAGGATGACAGAGGGCCAGATGTTGGAGCTTGTTAACACCCATAACTGGAACATAACAAGAAGGGAGTATATGGGCATAATTACCTCCAAGACAGCTGCCCTTATATCGGCCGCCTGTGCAAGTGGCGGCATAGTAGCCAGGGCAAGGCAGGCCGATATCCAATCGCTAAAAAACTTTGGCCTCAATATGGGCATTGCCTTTCAGATTGTGGATGATGTCTTTGATTATACCTCTACTGTAGAGAAGACCGGTAAACCGATAGGTAGTGACCTGAGAGAGGGAAAGATTACCCTTCCGCTGATATATACCCTCAGCTATCTGGAGAAAGGGGAAAGGGGTAGGCTGGAGGATCTGTTCAAAAATGGAAATGCATCAGAGAAGGATTATTTGAGGATAATAGAGCTTGTAAAAGACAATGGTGCTATTAATAAATGCCATAAAGATGCGCAGGGTTATGTAGATCTTGCTCAGAGTCACCTCAGTCTCTTTCCTGACTCACCAATAAAAGAATCCCTCTTGAAGTTAAATCAATTTATTGTCGATAGAAGTTATTAGTAACAATCATATCCTTAAGTAACCTTCAAAAGTTATGGCAAATTTCTTAGTATTGATTCGAGGATCATAAGATCTTGAAAGCTACCTCTCCAGCGGGAATAGAATCATCCGGCATGATATCCTTTATCATGCCCCCTGTTATATTTTCCATATGTCTAATTCCGGTCTTTTTATGACCCATGATTAAGGGTATCTCCTCTTTAGGGGCAAGTAGTACAATATTTTTTGCCTCTCCCATGGTTGGAATGTACGGCCTTACTCTTTCAAGGTGAATAGCAGAACGAACAAGAAACCCTAAGGATGGATGCCATGGTCCGGCAATTATCTCCCCTTTCTTAAGGAGAGACGGCGAAGACATGAGCCCGATTCTGATCACAGGAATCCCGGAACTCTCCAACCTCATGCAGGCCTCTTTACAGAGGTTAACCGTATCTTTAAGTCCCATTGGGGTATATTTTCCTTCTCTATACCATTGTGCCAGCTTCGTACCCTTTATCACGAGTGTTGGATAAAGCCTGGCCATATCAGGTTTTAGGCCAATAACCTTGTCGATGGTATCCATGAATACCTCTTTAGAGTCCCCTGGTAGACCAGGCATAAGTTGTATCCCAACCTTAAATCCCCTTTTTTTGAGTGCCTTGACTGCATTAATGGTATCAAGTGATGTATGCCCCCGATTGGAGAGTAGCAGGACCATGTTGTCCATGGATTGTACCCCAAGCTCCACAGTTGATACGGCAAAGGAGCCAAGGATATCCAGCTTATCTTCACCGATAGAGTCTGGTCTTGTAGAGAGACGGATCGATTGTATGATGTCTTTTTCGATAAAAGGCCTGACAGCACCCAGCATTTTTGTCATGGAAGCAGCTGGCAGAGATGTGAAGGTGCCACCGTAAAAGGCGACCTCTTTTGGTTTTTGATTAAGAACGTGTTTTGATTTTATGGCTAACTCAATCGTATTTCTTATATCATCTGGTGTAGTGCGGGTCTCTGAGAGATTGGTTATGGTTTTTTGTTGGCAGAATATACACCTATGTGGGCAACCCTGGTGTGGAATAAAGATAGGGATGATAAGATGTTTTTTTACCTTTTTAGACAAGCCAAGGCCTCCTTTGCTGCTTTCTGTTCAGCCTCCTTTTTGGTTTTTCCTTCCCCTCTCCCCATTACGTTTCCTTTTAGGTATACTGCTACATAGAAGGTCTTGTTATGGTCTGGGCCAGTTTCTTTCTCCAGCCTGTATTCCGGAGTTGACTGAAAGGTCTCTTGGGAGTATTCTTGCAGTTCTGTTTTGAAATCATTAATCGGGTTATCAAGGCCGATCTTATTCAATAGTGGGCTAAAGATTGTTCCTATTACCCTGAGCGTATTGGTAAAACCGCCATCAAGATAGATTGCCCCTATAAGTGCCTCAAGGGCATCGGTTAGAATAGATGATTTTTTTCTGCCATTTGTTCGTTCTTCTCCCTTTCCCAGGAGAAGGTAATCTCCTAATTTTAACTCACGAGCAATACAGTAGAGGCCGTTTTCGCTTACCAGCGAAGCCCTATATTTGGATAGATCCCCTTCTTTCATTTCAGGAAAGGATTCCATAAGCAGATGGCTAATCGCAAGGTTGATAACTGCATCGCCAAGGAACTCTAATCTTTGATTGTCGGATACCCCTAGATCATCCTTTTCGTAAACGTAAGAAGGGTGCCTAAAGGCCTGGAGCAGTAATTCCTGGTTTTTGAAGGAATAATCAACTATTGGAGCCAGGTTATCAGGATTTTTTGGCAATTTATGTTTGTTCATTATATGGCATCTTAAAATCAATACCTTGTAAAGTCAAGACAATCAAATTTGCCTTTGGGGTATTTGCTCCTTGCCTGTCTTATTAAATATCAAATAGGATATTACAGCAATGCTAATTTTGAAGCTCATGGGAAAAGTGAATAAAAATATTTGACCTTTATTTATTATTTGATATATAAGGGATTTTTTAAATAGGGTGTAACCCTTTAGATGAACCTGTGAACGCCTACCACTACCATAATTGAAAAGTATTACACTTAGACTTGGGGTGAACAGTTACCATGTTTTTAACAATATCTATTAATACCAGGGATCGCTCGGAGATGATAGACATTACATCTAAGGTGCAAGGGGAGTTGAAGAGATCAGGGCTGAAAGACGGGGTGTGCTTTCTCTTTGTGCCCCATACTACAGCCGGGATAACAATAAATGAGGGCGCTGATCCAAGTGTGGTAGCAGATATCCAGGCAGTGTTTAATAAACTTGTTCCCTGGGAAGGCTCTTACAGGCATCTGGAGGGAAATTCCGCTGCCCACATCAAGAGTAGTTTAATAGGAA
>CAZMUW010000191.1:0-3648 GCA_964569645.1 uncultured Desulfobacteraceae bacterium
AGAAATCTAATAAATGAGATTTTTCCTTAGCCAATCTTCAACATTCCAACATTCCCTGGCCCAGACCCCTGGCCCAGACCTGGCTTAAAGGCTTAATAGGCTGATCCGAGCACCTAGTACCATATAGGCTTTGGAGGCTGATCCGACCACGTAGCGCCAGGGCAGGCTGACTTGGAATGCTTGAATTCCATGGCTTCTGCTTACGAAATATTACAGCAACAAGAGCATCTTCGAGGAAAGTCGCGCCAGGGCGGGCCATTATTCCATATGCGAGGTTCAATTTTAGACCTTAATAAATCCCTTTAACTTCAGTAAGTTGTACAATTTCCGAGACGTTTATTACCTATTCCCAATTTCTTTGCTATTTTCAAAGGGAACAACATACAACGATCAACTGACAACATACAAACTCTAGGCGTTATGTGGAATCTTCGACCAGGGTTTGGAAGTTAGCTGTTAAGACAAGGGAAATTATAACCCCAAGTACCATCACACCTGTTCCTACAATAAAACCCATCCGCAGTTGAAAGGCATCCATCATTATTCCTGCCAGAATGGGGCCTAATAGCATTCCCAGACTGTGTCCCATAGTCAGTAGACCCATGATAGAGCCCATGGAATGGGTCCGGCGCCCCAGAATCACCGTCATTGCCATAACAGACGGTATGGCAATCCCACCGCCGATTCCAAAAAAGGTATTAGCCAATAAGAGCCCCAAGAGGGATTGCACCTTGACAAATGAAAATATAGCTCCTCCTGCAACAAGGCCTCCTATTGCAATAAGCATTCTTTTGTTGAACCTATCTGCAAGAAATCCCATTGGGGTCTGTAATAGGCCTGTTGTTAGTACCCCAAGCATGAGCAGAATTCCAATCAGTGAGCTCGATAGATTAAACTCTGAGTCCGCAAAAAGAGGCAGGAAGGTCCATACAATCCCTATACAGGTCGTAAATGCCAGGCGAAAGATGAATAGCCCTCTTATATGTCTGTCTTTCATGAGGATCCTGTAATTAAGGGGGGCCTTGACCCTTGAATGGGGATTTTCCTCTTTTTTTGGTGGGAGTAAAATGATGCAGAGCAGAAAGGCTGCGAAATTAAACAACCCCATACTCAGGAAAGAGATCTGGATACCGAAGGAGTCCTTTATCATACCTCCAATAACCGGTCCCACACTCAGCCCTCCATAAAGGGAAACATTAAACAGGCCCATAATAAGTCCCTCTTTTCTCTCAGGGGTTATCTCTGCAATGTAGGCCAGGGCTACCGGAAAGATCATGGCTGAGGCAATACCCTGAAAAAAGCGGATCAGGACAAATAATTCCACACTTTTCGAAAATATGTAACCAAGAGAAACAAGGAAATAGGCCAGGAGCCCGGTTGTTATGAATGGCTTTCTTCCTTTCCTGTCTGAAATCTTACCAAAGTAGGGCAGGAAAACGGTCCTTGAGAGGGGAAAAACCCCGAACATAAACCCAATATATAATCCTGTCGCACCCAGCTCATGGGCATAAACAGGAAGGAAAGGTAGCACCAATCCCACCCCCAGGGTAACAGAAAAAACAGCCAGAAATAGAGTAGCGAATACCTTTATGTTCATTTTATGCCTTTATACTGATAATCAAGAGAGTCTGCTTATAGATATACGATGTTTAATCAGCAGGCAAGAGTTTCCTCAAATTTATTCTCCTGTACATTAGTTTTGGGGTCGATCTCGAGCTTTAAGGCCTTTCTTGCTGCTTTTGTGGATGTTTTCCAGAGCATGGCAGTATGGTATGTTGACATGGGATAATGATTATTGTTGAATAGATCGAGGCAATCCTCCATTTTATGGGCTCACAAACCCAATAGAACTTGCCCGTTGTTTATTCTAATATAGAAAACCTGGTCTTCAGGGCCAGGTTATAGACAGAGGGCTCTGCCTTAGAGTTTTATGTTTCGGAGTACTGGAGTATTGGAGTATTGGAAAAACAATAAGCGGTTGCGAGGTTTTTCAGGAACCAAGCATGTCTAATGTCTCAATCTGTTATCAGGCAGTTCTTCCATCACTCCAGTACTCCATTACTCCATAAACCATTGAAATTTCAAAAAACTAAATCCCCTCTGGGGATAACCAAAGCCGGGTCCTCTGGGCCCGGATTTTTACGGTGACTTTACACAACAAACACAATGAACTCAAGAGACCCAATAAACTCAATATGAAGCCCTTTTCTGTCTTCATACCCGTCTACAACGAGGAAGATATCCTGATTTCAAATACGGAGAGGTTGATTACGTATCTTGACAAGCTTCAAGTCCATTATGAAATCATCATAGGAAGCAATGGGTCAAAAGACCGCACGCCTGCCTTAGCGGAAGTATTGGCTGACAAATATCCCCGGGTTGAGTTCTTTCACATCAAAGATAAAGGCGTGGGGTATGCCTTTAAACGCGGCGTTCAGATGGCACGGTATGATGCGGTTGTGTCTCTGGATATGGATCTTTCGGTACATTTAGGCTTTATAGAGGAGGCCCTTCGACTGTTGGATGCCAATTATGACATAATCGTTGGCTCCAAAAAGGTGGGGCATGAGAGGCGGTCCACTTTCAGGAAACTCGGAAGTGATCTCTTTATCTTTACAGTTAGAGTGCTGCTCGGTCTCCCTTTTGAAGACTATTCAATTGGTGCCAAGGCATACAGAAGGGATTTGCTTCTTGAATACATTGACAGGGTTGATAGGGGAACCGCTTATGTGCTCAATATTGTCTTTCTTGCCTTTCAAGGCAAAAGGAAGGTTATGGAGATACCTGTCAGGTGTGAGGATTATAGACGGAGCAGGTTTAATATCATCTATGAAGGATTCTATCGTTTTTTTAATCTCTTCAAACTATGGTATGTCGAAAAGAGAGGATAAAGTGCTATTATGAATTCTCTTAATAGTTATCTGCATTAGTTAGTGTATCAGTGAAACAAGATAATAATCTTACCGTTTCATGCCCTGCTGCCCACTTATGTAATAAAACCTTTCCATCTCTTACCTTTACTACTAACCAGACATGAGCTGGTGGAGTTTTGCCATAAGCTACAAACATATAGACGTTACTATTCAAATCAAAAGGAGTATCCGGATACCTCCCGTTATACACCTCTGCCAATTTCTCACGACTTCCGCACAAATGGAATACCCCTTTTCCAAGGTCAATTTCCTCGTAATAATTGGGGTTCTCATTCTCAATCGACATCCACCAGCTATCGGCAACTTCAATCACATGTAGAATTGGTTCAGTTGGAAATCCTGGTTTGGAATAACCAACATTGATAAATATGAAAAGTGAAAGCAGTACTAAATAGAAGATAAATGATTTTACTATATTCATAAAACCACTGAATGTGTTACTACCTATATCTGAATCTACCCTGTAATTAGTGCTTGACCGAAAACCCCGTTTTTCGGTTAAAAATTCGAAATCCCTGGCCCAGACCTGGCTTTAAAAGGACTGAGTTCTAATGCTCTCACTTCTAAAGTATTACAGTGGCAAGATAGTATTCCAGGCAACTCGCGCCAGGGCAGGCCGAAGCACCCCAGTTAAATAAATGACAAATTTAACGGGGCAGGCGAAATACGAAACAATGACAAAAATAGAAATGCTCCAATGACAAAAACATCAAAT
>CAZMUW010000192.1:0-3620 GCA_964569645.1 uncultured Desulfobacteraceae bacterium
TCCATTATTCCATTATTCCAACATTCCAATTGGGGCGAAGCCCCTAAGTTCTAATGGGCACGTGTAATGGGGAACGTTGGTTCGTTTGTTACTTTATTAGACAGGATTTACGGGATTTTCAGCCCCAGTTAAATGAGCTTCGCTCTTCATTGCCATGAATTCAACGGGGCAGGGAGGACAGAGGGCAAAGAGCGAAGCTCAACGGTGAAATGTTCAGTTGCAGCGAGTAGCTTCGGAGGAATAACTTGACTCTATGTATATAACTGAGCTATATAGAAAATGGCTTTATAAGGGCTTTATGTGAATATTTATCTCTCAAAGGCGTTCACACTGTTGGCTCGACGCGACGGACTGACAGACGTCCATATTTGCCAGGCAATAGGTGAGATGAATGAAGGACTGATCGATGCCGATCTCGGAGCGGGCCTGTTCAAGAAGAGAATAGCCATACCTGGACAGGGAAAGCGTGGGGGATGGAGGAGCCTGCTCGGATTTCAGGCAGGCAATAAGGCCTTTTTCCTGTATCTGTTTCCCAAAAGCAGGCGGGACAACATTAATGCCGCTGAGATGAAAGTTCTGAAGCGTCTAACGAAATATTATCTCACATTGAAGCCTGCGGAAATTAAGGCAGCATTGCAATGTGGGGAGTTAAGGGAGGTGCACTGTAATGAAAAACGGATCTGACAGTATTCTCTCGGTTGTTCATGAGACGGCAAAGGGTTTGCGCGATGCGGGTATTATGAATGAGATAACCATGCGCGAATTTGATGCGCTTTGTCTGTTTCCCGTGAAGACGTATCAGCCACAGGAAATTAAAAAGATACGATTGCGCTATCGCGTCAGTCAGGCGGTATTCGCTGCCTACCTGAACGTGAGCAAGACATCTGTGGCGAGCTGGGAGTCAGGCGGAAAGAAACCCGGCCCTGCGGCAGTCAAGCTGCTTAACCTGGTGGATCGAAAAGGCATTGAAGCAGTTGCGTGATCCGCAGATTACCTGTCTGCGTGCGGTCACGCACAGGCAGGCGCAGATTACACTGATTAAAAAATGGATAACCAGTCTGCAAATTACACAGCTTGCACGGATCAATTAAATGAAATTGTTTTTTAAATTTGCGGAAATCTGCGAAATCTGTGGATTGAAGCGTATTTTTGACTTGGTTATGACTTGGTGTTTATTGTGTTTTTTAAGTGTGCCGATTTTGGTTGTCGGGTTGATGGTGAGGCTGACTTCGGAGGGGCCGGCGTTGTATTGGTCGGACAGGGTGGGGATTAATAATACGATTTTCAGGATGCCCAAGTTTCGGACGATGCGTGTTGATACTCCGGCTGTTGCGACTCATCTTATGAAAAATCCCGATGTTTACCTTACGTCGATCGGGTCTTTTTTGATCCGCAGATTACGCAGATTGACGCAGATTATGAAAAGGAAGAAAAGAGCGTAGATCCACAGATTACACGAATGAATTGCCGCAGTTGTACAGTATTTTAAAGGGGGACATAAGTTTTGTGGGGCCAGGTCCGGCTCTGTTTAATCAGGATGATCTGGTCGGGCTTCGAACCGGAAAAGGGATTCATAAACTTATTCCGGGGATCACCCCGGTGAAATGGCTTTCAGATTGCACTGGGCAGGCCGGCTGGGCGCAGGTAAACGGCAGGGATGAATTGCCGATTCCGGTGAAGGTTGAGTTTGATGAGTATTATCTGAAAAACAATCCGCAGATTTCGCAGATTAACGCAGATTAAAAAGCAAAAAATGATCTTAAAACCCGCCTGCCATTGCAAGGCACGAGCGGGCAGGTATTGTGGATGACGTTTGTGAAGGTTATGAGGAGGGAAGGGGTAACGCATTAGGGGCAGAAGATTAGAAGATAAGAAGGTTAGAAGGATAAAACCCTTACGGGTAAATTCCAAACAAGAGAAGGTTAGAAGATTAGGAGACAGGACGGGCTCACGCAAAGGCGATCCACAGATTACGAAGATTTTATTGAACAGGCAAGGTTTCTTTCACAGCAAGCCAGGGAAGATTTCGTACATTATGAACATGAGGAGATTGGTTATAACTACCGGATGAGTAATATTCTCGCGGCGATCGGCCGTGGTCAACTCAGAGTGCTTGATGATCGGGTAAAGAGAAAACGCGAGATTTTTGATTTTTATCGAGAAGCCTTGGGTGATCTCGCAGGGATTGAATTCATGCCTGAAGCTCCATATGGGAGATCAAACCGATGGTTGACTGTCATTTTAATTACCCCAGAGAAGTTTGGAGCCGATCGAGAAGCAGTACGTTTAGCTTTGGAAGTCGAAAATATTGAGGCCCATCCGTATGGAAACCAATGCATATGCAGCCAGTCTTCGACTGCAGAGGACAGAGGACAGAGGTCAGAGGTCAGACGGAAAAAAGATATAAGGCAAGAGTAGTTGGGGGAGAAGTCGCTGAGGATCTGTTTGAGAGGGGCTTGTGCCTCCCTTCGGGGACGGCGATGACGGAAGAATATTTAAATAGAGTAACTGGGGTGATAAAATGCTGCAAAAGCCAATAGATAACAAGTCCTGAAAATCCCCTTCCCATTTTTACCGATTTCTGCCTAAGGCCCCAGTTAAATAGCCCTTCGGGATTTAACGGGGTAAACTGTTTTCGGTAATTGCCTTGAGATTAAAAGATGGCGAAAACCTGTTACAACCCCACCGCAGACATCTTTACCAGCTTTTAGCAAACGAAAAAGGAATCGCCCATTGGAAGATTTCGGCGGGCTATGGGATGCTTCAGTTGTTAGTGGGCGTTAGTGTTCTGCTGCTGAGACAGCCTGGAAACGTTATGATATTATTGCTTTTAACGGCTTATTTTGGTGCTTTTATCCTGGTCAGTGCTACTATCCGCAGGAACTTGGCTACATCAGCATAAACGGAGGTCGATGGTTTACGAGCTTGCGGAATGGGGAGGTTTGTGATGGGAAAGAAATCAGGCAAATGTCAACCTATGAGGACCTAATCGCAGACAGTGCATGGCATATAGCAGGTGGCAGATAGGAGTACGTAAATCATGCGACTGATTGCCAAACTGCATGTTCCGATAACCGGCCTTCAGGCTCGCCGCATTCAGAGCGTTGGGGCAAAATTGCTCTTTTGTTCTGCGCATGCAGGAGTTGTCGAACTTGAGATGGAGGAGGGCTCGCTGTTGAACCAGTTTGATTTCATCCTCGGGTGGCGACCGAGCCGAAAGGGGCAGGTGCTTTTCCACCCGGCGTTGGAAGCTGTGGGCGTCTCAGCTCTATATGCGAAAGGTCTGACAGGAGTTGAAAGTTGGGTCTCGATGATAGACAGCGGTATCATTTCCAGCGACCCTGCCTTTTATATATGTATTCATCTTCTTAGTAAGCCCGTTCTTTAGATAAACAGAAAATGACCAAGAAAGCAAAATTAATTGAACGAGTCGGAAATAACCCCAAAGATGCGAGGTTTACTGAAGCTCAGAAGTTGCTGAAAGACGCTGGATTCAGAGAAAGACAGCCAAAGGGCGGTAGCAGTCATTATAGAACTTAGTTCGTTTCGCTCACAATTGGAATGATGGAATAATGGAATGATGGAATAATGCGTTTTGGGGAAATGGGATATTGGGAAAT
>CAZMUW010000193.1:0-3578 GCA_964569645.1 uncultured Desulfobacteraceae bacterium
GGTTGCCTACTGGATGCCCGTGGATCAATATATAGGTGGTATTGAGCATGCCATATTGCACCTCCTTTATTCCCGGTTTTACACAAAGGTCCTCAGGGAAATGGGATATCTAAGAATAGATGAGCCCTTTACCAATCTCCTGACACAGGGGATGGTATGTAAAGAGACATTTAAGTGTGCAGAGCATGGCTATCTTTACCCCGAGGAGGTAAAGGAAGGCAGATGCATTCACTGCGGCAGAGAGGCAGAGATCGGTAGTTCCGTCAAGATGTCTAAATCGACCAAGAATGTGATTGATCCCCAGAAACTTATTGATCGATATGGTACAGACACAGTTAGGATGTTCTGTTTATTTGCATCCCCTCCTGAGAGGGATCTTGAATGGAGTGATGAGGGTGTAGAGGGCGCGTGGAGATTTCTCAATAGGGTGTGGCGTCTGGTTGTTGAAAACAGGGAGCTATTGTCTGATGGTAAGCCCTACGATGGTATTCTACCCCTTTCGCCTGATTTAAGAGATATCCAAAGGAAGACACACCAGAGTTTAAAAAAGGTGACAGAAGATATAGAAGATAGGTTCCATTTTAATACCGCCATCAGTGCAATTATGGAACTCTTTAATACAATAAATCAGTTTCTCAATAATGGTAAAGAGATCTCTGAGGTTGGCTGGTCTGTTATTAAAGAGGCAGTGGACACCATGGTAATACTCTTGCATCCTATAGTCCCACATATTACAGAAGAACTGTGGGAGATCCTTGGTTATAGTCAGAGCCTGGCAACTGTTTCATGGCCAACATACAGGGAAGAGGCCCTTGAGAAAGAAAGCCACTTGATTGTTATTCAGGTAAACGGTAAGGTCAGGAGCAGGATAGAGGTACCTGTTTCAATGAATGAAAAGGAGATCCAGGATCAGGCGTTGAGAGATAAAAGAGTTCGGCATTTTATTGGTGACAAAGAGATAAAAAGGGTAATCGTTGTTCAGAAAAAACTGGTTAATGTGGTGGTATGATGACCCCATTTCCTCATAGAACCATTGACCTATAAAGTAGCTCAGACCAGCTTCACTGTTAGCCCAGCCCCCTTAACCAATCGGTACAACCAACGCCAGGCACCTATCTCCATTGCCCGCGACCTTGCAACAATGGTATATTCGAGGACCATGGAAAGGTTTTAATGCAGGATTTAACTCCGGAGAGTGTCTCAATCTCTTTAAAGAAGGGTGTTCTCGCACCCTTTTATCTCTTTTATGGCCCAGAGGAGTTCTGGATTGAGCTAACCCTTGATAAGATCAAGAAAGATCTTATACCTGAATCAGTAAAGGCGTTTAATTTAGAGATACTTTATGGAGGAGAGATCTCTCCTCAAGAGACACTCAACAGGGCCCATCTTCTTCCCTTTATGGCTCCTAATAGATTGATCATATTGAGGAGAACTGAGAATTTTACTAAACGGGAGCTTGAGCTTTTTCTTCCCTATTTAGACAGTCCAGTTGATTCCACTTGCATTATCTGGGTATCGGGCAAGGCAGATTTGAGCGGTGTTTTTTATAAAAGGCTTAGGGAACTTGGCAGGGCGGTAAATTTTAAGAGATTATCTGAGCGGCAGGCATATAGCTGGATCCAAAAGACGTCAAAGGAGTTAGGGTTGAGTATTGATAAAGATGCATCTGCCTTTCTTTACCAGATGGTTGGAAGCAGCTTAAGAGATCTTTTTAGCGAGATATTGAAGGTTTCCCTGAGGCATCCCAATTCCCGGATAGGAATAGAACAGATAAAGGAATTGGCTACATTTAGCAGGCTTTTTACTATTTTCGATCTGGTAGATTATGTCTCTAAAAAAGATGCCCCCCACGCCATAGCAGCCTTAATCAGGTTTTTTGACACACAAGGACGGGATTCAAATGCTGCCTTAGGGGTTTTGGGGATGGTGGCCAGACAGATTAGATTAATCTTGAAGACCAAGTCAGGGCTTACAAAAGGAGGGGGGAAGAGGGGGGTAATGGATAGATTAAGGCCACTTCCCAACTTTGTGATCGAAAAGTGTATTGCTCAGGAAAGGTTCTGGCAGGAAGGTGAACTCGAGGAGGCCTTGAACCACATATATGATACAGATGGATTAATCAGGTCTGGTGTGAGGGGCGATCTTGTTTTGGAGGGCCTGATTTTTCGTCTTTGTTTCCCTGCGAGCTCATATTAGCAAGCTTGTTTACCTGGAGGGTTAATCGGGAGATTTTGCGACCAGCGGTATTTTTGTGTATAACACCTTTTGATTGAATCTTCTGGAGAATGGAAATAGCCTTATTAAGGGATAGCCTTGCATCTTCGATTATTTTGTTTGCTATGGCGAGCCTTACCACTTTGATCGCATTTTTGGCCCTGGTTTTGTATGCCATATTCCTTAATCTTTGCGCCTTGTTTTGTTTGTCCCTTTTGACAGCAGATTTATGAGTTGCCATATTTTTACCTCCTGATCGTCCTATACTGGAATCCCTTTTGTCGGTAGAAGAGTAAACCCTGTTAGAAAGTTTAAGAGAGGCCTTACACCCTGCTCAAACTTATTGGTTCTTTTGCTGCACCTTAAATGCCAGGGCTCTTATTCTGACAAGGTAAACCAATCCTAAGGTTGTGTCAAGGTTTTTTATGAATGAAAATGAGCTTGTTACAAGGGCAGCTGGTATAGTTGGTATTTTTACCTTCTTAAGCAGGATCCTGGGATTAATAAGAGACATCCTTATCGCCGGTTTTTTTGGATCTGGTATGTCAGCAGACGCATTTTTTGTTGCCTTTAGGATCCCGAATCTTTTGAGGAGGCTTTTTGCAGAGGGTTCCTTCTCCGTATCCTTTATCCCGGTCTTTACAGAATACTTACAAAATAGGTCAAGGGACGAGGCCTTTCTATTGGCACGGGTTGTTTTAACTTTTCTGGTCCTTATTTTAACAATTATTACCATTCTCGGCATTATTTTTTCTCCATTGATTGTAAGGATTATCGCCCCTGGCTTCGGAGGCATGGGCGAAAAGTATGCCCTCACTGCTCTTCTAACCAGGATCATGTTTCCCTACATATTTCTGGTTAGTGTACTTGCCCTTTTTATGGGGATCCTTAACTCCCTTAAGCATTTTGCAGCACCTGCCATGGCCCCTGTCTTTCTAAATCTATCTATGATTGCTGCCCTTGTTTTCCTGGCTCCCTCCATGGGAACTCCAACAGTAGGCCTGGCCATCGGTGTAATAGGGGGAGGGATTCTACAATTGGCATTGCAGATCCCTTTCTTGATGGATAAAGGTCTATCTTTTGCACCAAAATGGAATCTATGGCATCCCGCCTTAAAGAAGATCGGTATGCTCATGCTTCCAACCATCTTTGGCTCCGCTATTTATCAAATAAATCAATTAGTGGGCACGCTATTAGCGTCCCTTCTCAGGGAGGGCAGCGTTTCTTATCTCTATTATGCTGACAGGCTCGTCCAGTTTCCACTGGGTGTTTTTGCCATAGCGATCAGTACAGCGGTTTTGCCATCTCTTTCAAGAGAGGCGGCAGATGGAGACCTGGTCAGACTGAAGGAGACACTTTCTTAT
>CAZMUW010000194.1:0-3550 GCA_964569645.1 uncultured Desulfobacteraceae bacterium
GGCGGTTCGCGAGGCTCAGGCGAGGCGGGCGGGCGTCAAGTCGAGCTAATCCTGGCATGGCACCTATTTGCCATATCGCTCTTTTAATGTCAATTTATTTTTTTATCAGCGTCCCCCTTTCACTCATGTCCTTACGGGAATGGGAGAGCTTTATCTAAGGCAGCTGCCTTATCTTCCGGTGCCTTTTCCATTGACACACAAACGCCTCTATCCTATTCTTCCATCACCTGGAAGGAAGTGCTCATCACCTCCTACCTTATAAGCAGTACGAGGAGTGTCTAACCTAAAGAGGGAGGATTTCTGAGATGCTTAAAGACCAGAGTATTTACTGGAATCCCATCCTTGAGACCCTACCCCAGGAAAAAATCCAGGCCCTCCAGCTCAAGAAGTTCAGGCGTATGATGGCGTGGGCCTACAACAACTCCCCCTTCTACCGAAGGCTTTACAAGGATGCAGGGCTGGAGCCAGGGGATATAAAGGGCCTTGAGGACATCGAAAAGGTACCCAAGACAGAGAAGGGGATGATGAGAGAGGTTCAGCAATATGACCCTTTTCCCTATGGGGATATGTTGGCCGTCCCCCTTGAGCAGGTGACCGCCTTCAGACAGACAAGCGGAACTACCGGTACCCCAGTCTATCAGGCCGACACCTGGCAGGACTGGGAGTGGTGGTCAGAGTCGTGGTGCTACATCCTCTATGCCCAGGGCTACCGGGATACCGATAGGGTCTTCATCCCCTTTGGCTATAACATCTTTGTCGCCTTCTGGGCCGGTCACTATGCAGCAGAGAAACTCGGCTGTGAGGTAGTTCCCGGGGGTGTTCTGGACACCCAGGCAAGGATCCTCAAGATGCAGGAGCTCAGGTGTACTGCCTTTATGGCCACCCCTACCTATGTTCTTGGGATGGCCAATACGGCCAGGAACCGGCTGGGGATCAACCCGGCCAAAGACCTTTCTGTCCAAAAGATCACCTGCGCTGGAGAGCCAGGGGCGAGCATTCCCACCACCAAGAGGAGGATGGAGGAGGCCTGGGGAGCCAAGGTATATGACCATATCGGGGCCACTGAGATCGGTGCCTGGAGCTATGAGTGCACTGAGCAGCCAGGGGGATTGCATGTAAATGAGGCCTTCTTCATGGTAGAGATCGAGGATCCGGAGACAGGGCAGATTATCACCGAGCCCGGCAAGGAGGGTAAGATGGTCATTACCGCCCTGGACCGAATCGGAAAACCCTGCATCAGGTTCGACTCCAAGGATGTGATCCGTTGGGCTGATCATCAGTGTGACTGTGGCAGGACCTTTCGACTCATCGATGGAGGGGTAGTTGGGCGCGCCGATGACATCACCAAGGTCAAGGGAGTCCTTCTGGCCCCCACAGCCATTGAGGAGGTGGTCAGGAGTATCTCAGAGCTGGGAGATGAGTACGAGGTGATTGTGAGCAAGAAAGGTGACATAGATGAGATCGTCTTAAAGGTGGAGTTTCTCCCTGGAAAAGAAGGAGAAAAGGAGCCCATCCTCTCCCGACTGAAGGATCATCTGCGGGTGAAGACCAACCTGGGCTACCGGATCGAGGTCCACCCCTGCGGCTCCTTGCCCCGCTACGAGGTCAAGGCCAAGAGGTTCAAGGATGTGAGGAAAAAGGGAGGTTGATATGGATGAGTGGAATATTGAGGAAATGTATGGGCTGATTCAACGGATGCACCAGCTTGCTGATGAGTTGAAAGAGAAGGCCGGGGGGATCCAGGCGGTGGAGAGGAATCTGGATCACATCCTGGCCAATATAAAGATGCTGGAGCTCAACATCAGTGATGTGAAGGAACTGGTCTGAAAGGAAGCCATTGGCGCTTGTTGAGGGAGTTGAAAAATCTCCAAAAATGACATAAGGATTTGAACATTATCGGGGACGTCCCTATTCCCGGGAATTGCGCTTTATATTCCTTCTTTGGTGAAGTAGTAAGGAGTCGAAGATGAATATTGCAAAAAACTTGGAACGATCCGCATTCTACTTCCCCAACCGACCTGTCTTGAGCGAAGACTTGTCCGAAACCAGCTATGCCCAACTTAATGATCGAGCCAATCGTGTGGCCACCGCACTCATCCAGATGGGCATTAAACCCGGCGACCACATCGGGCTTTGCGCACCAAATTCCGGTGATTGGATTGCCTTCTACTTCGGTGTGCTCAAGGCCGGCGCTGTGGCCGCGGCCCTATCCAGCCTGCTTAAACGTGATGAATTGTCTCTTTTGATCAACCACTCAAAGCCCAGGATCATTTTTACTTATGATGAAAAGCTGGATGAATTGGCCGAGTTAAGGGGAGATGAATACCTGGAAAAAATCATCAGCCCGGAAGGGGATCTGAATTTTGATCAACTATTGGAGATGGGATCGGGGAGTTTCAATGCCCTTGATAGAGACCGCACCGATACGGCGGCCATCCTATATACCGGCGGCACAACGGGCACCCCTAAAGGAGTCATGCTCAGCCATGAGAATATAAACACCGCCATACACACCGTAGTTTTTAATGAGCGTTCTAATGAAACTGACAGGGCACTATGCTTCCTGCCCTTCAACCACATCTTCGGGCAGATGCATATCATGAACGCGACTACACTGAGTGCCGGTTGCCTGGAGATGATGCCGGCATTTGATATGGACCGGGTTTTACATGCCATGGGAGCCGGGCGAGTGACCAAACTCTTCGCTGTGCCGACTATTTATGTCCGCCTATTAGCAGTCGAGGGACTCAAGGAAAAACTGGGATCGGTTCGGTATTGTTTTTCAGCCGCCGCCAGCATGGCTGCGGACGTGGTCCGCCAGTGGAAGGAGCAAACCGGCCTGGCCATTTATGAAGGCTATGGCATGACTGAGGCTGCCCCGTGTGTTACCTACAACCATCATTACAGACATGTTATCGGGTCTGTGGGGGCCGAGGTGCCGGGCGTGGAAGTTCAGATTCGGGATCAGAACGGAGATCAAGTGAAACAAGGCCATGAAGGTGAGATCTGCATTCGTGGCCGAAATATAATGAAAGGTTATCTGAATAATCCTGAAGGGACGAAGGAGGCCTTTTGGGAAGGAGAATGGTTCCGTTCAGGTGACGTCGGCCTTTTTGACGATGATGGATACTTGTATATTGTAGACCGGATCAAAGATATGATTATTACCGGCGGAGAAAACGTCTATTCCCGGGAGGTGGAAGAGGTTCTTTACACCAGGCCGGAAGTCCAAGAATGCGCGGTCATAGGCCTCCCGGATCCGGAATGGGGTGAGCGGGTGACGGCCTTTATCATCTTACAGCAAGGTAAAACTTTTGATAAGAATGAACTAAGTGCCTATTTGAAGGCCCATCTCTCGTCCTTTAAGGTTCCCAAAGAATACTTGACAGTAAATGATTTCCCCAGGAGTCCAGCCGGAAAGATATTAAAGCGAGAACTAAAGAAACAATTTTTAGAGCGGCCATAAGATTGCTGTTGAAAACGAGCAGTCAAGTCTCTTAATAACCGTCTATCGACCAGATCCCAAACAATGGATTGATGGTAAAGTAAG
>CAZMUW010000195.1:0-3544 GCA_964569645.1 uncultured Desulfobacteraceae bacterium
TCTTTTACCGTTAACCAGGACAAGCAGATATATCATTGTTTCGGTTGTGGCAGGGGCGGTGATGTATTTACCTTTTGGATGGAGTATCATAATCTCACTTTTCCCCAGTCTCTCAAGGATCTGGCTGAGCGCTATAATATTGATCTACCCAGATATAGAGATGTATCTGCTGAAAGAGAAAAGACTGAATTAAAAGAGCAGTTGTTCAAGATAAATGACATGGCTGCCGACTATTTTCATACGACGTTAGTAAAGGGTGCCGATGGGAGGCCTGGGAGGGAATATTTTTCGAGACGACACATATATCGAGAAACGATTTCCACGTTTAGACTTGGATACGCAGTCAACAAGTGGGATGGATTGGTCAATTACCTCATATCAAAGAATATTTCCCTGGATAGGGGAGCAAAGGCCGGGCTTCTTGTCCCTAAAAAGGACGGAGGCTACTATGATCGTTTCAGGGGAAGGATAATATTTCCTATCTTTGATCTCAATCATAAAGTTATCGGTTTTGGCGGGAGGATCTTGGATGATTCCCTACCTAAATATATCAATACACCAGAGACACCACTCTATCATAAAGGAGATTCATTATACGGCCTTGATTCCGCATTTAAAGATATCAGGGAAAGGGGTCTGGCAATAATCGTGGAAGGATATATGGATATGCTGGTTCTCAGGCAACATGGCATTTCAAATGTTGTTGCAACCTTAGGGACAGCACTTACGAATAATCAGATAAGGAGATTAAAAGGATATACAAAAGAGGTGGCAGTCCTATTTGATTCTGATGATGCAGGGCGAGAGGCTGCCTTGAAGAGTTTTCCCTTATTTTTAAATGGAGGCATTTCCGCAAAGGTTCTTGTTCTTCCTCAGGGAGAAGACCCGGATAGTTTTGTAAACAGGTACGGTTCAGATGAGTTCAAGGAGCTTTTAGGGGGAGCAACACCTATTTTTGATTTCTATCTGGATCAGGCATTAGCCCGTATGGATACCGGAGTTGATGGACAGATTAGGGTATTGAGCGAGGTTTTGCCTATATTTATGGACATAGAACAGGAAGCTACCAAGTCTCTATACGTGCAAAGGTTTTCAGAGAAGACAAACATAAATGAGGATCTTGTCCGGGAAGAATTAAGGCGTCGAGATGATAGGAGGCCAGAAAGCAGGGACACCTCTCAGCTTAAACGCAGACTTCTTTCGGGTCAGGATCTAAGGAAATACGGCTCTGATCTACAGTTTCTCAACCTTTTGGTCCATTACCCGGAAACAATTGGCACCTTCAGGGATCAGGAATGGGAATTGATTGTCTCCGATCCCGAGATCATTAAGATTATCAGGGCCTTTATGGAGAGATTTTCCTCCGGAGGAGACCTGGATGGGATCGAGGAATTTCTTGACAGCCCTGAGGCAAAAGAACAATTTAGAGTTACTTTAATGTCTAAACCTTTCTATGCTAAGGAATCGGTTAGCCAGGCAGTTAGAGAATTTGTTAAAAAGATAGCCAGAGTCAAGATCTCTCAATCTATCAGAAAGGCATCGGCTGAAGGTGATATGGAAATGCTAAATCGCCTGATCAGGGCAAAGCAAGATCTTGATTCAAATAGCAAAAGGAATTAATCCTTTATAAAGGAGGCTTTAGATGACAAAAAAAGGTGATGAGATTAACCTGAGGAGGTTGATTAACATCGGCAAGGATAAGGGTTACATTACCTACCAGGAGTTGAATGAAGACCTATCCGATGACGTAATATCATCAGAGGAGATTGATGATCTGTTGCAAATGTTCGAGGATTTGAATATCAAGGTGGTAAGTGAACCTGTCCGCAGAAAGATTGAAAAGAGTAAACCTAAGAAGGAGGAGGAAGGTAAAAAGGATTCACTTAGCGAACCCGAGGGGGAGTTTACAAAGACATATGATCCGGTCAAGATGTATTTAAGGGAGATGGGTCTTATTTCATTGCTAAGCAGAGATGGAGAAGTGGAGATAGCAAAGAGGATTGAGGCCGGCGAAAATCAGGTACTGGATAACCTCATTAGATGTCGTATAGGCATAGAATACTTAACAGAGTTAGGTAGAGATTTGGAGGTAGGAGCAATAAAGGTGAGGGATATAGTCAATGATATAGAGGATGAATATAACTTGCATCAGATCGGTAAGAGGAGGGATTTCTTGATCAGCCTTATTAACAAGATGAATGCCCTGGATGAGGGAAGATACATCTTCTGGAATAATTTGAAGGGTTATTGTGATCCAGCTCAAAGAAAAAGATTAAATGCCGCCATTGATAAAAAACGACATGAGATCTTCGAGATGATGAAGTCATTTAAGCTTGAAAAAGGTCATATTCAGGGGATGGTAGAGAGATATAAGGAGATCCTTAACCGTTTAGAAAAATTAGAAAGAACTCTGACTGATTGTCTGATAAAGGCGGGCGGGAAGCCCCTTTCTTATTTGGAGGAATGTCTGAAGGAATTATCAACTTATGAAGAAGGCGGCAAGAAGGTTAAGGCCTTGAATATATCAAAAGAAGAGATCTTATCTCTAATAGCTGAGATAAGAGAGACCAAGGATTATATTGATGAAACAGAGAATAGGACAACTATGTCCTTAAGAGAGTTGAAAATAATAGATAGGGAGATAGATGGCGGCTTAAGGAAGTCAGAGGCCGCTAAGGATGAGCTTATAAGAGCTAATCTTAGATTGGTGGTAAGTATTGCAAAGAAATATACCAACAGAGGTCTTCAATTTCTTGATCTTATCCAGGAGGGAAATATCGGCTTGATGAAAGCGGTAGATAAGTTTGAATATCAAAGAGGATATAAATTCAGCACCTATGCTACCTGGTGGATCAGGCAGGCTATAACAAGGGCCATTGCGGACCAGGCAAGAACGATAAGGATACCGGTTCATATGATAGAGACGATTAACAAGCTTATTAAGATCTCACGGAGCCTGGTTCAGGAGTATGGCAGGGAACCAAACCCGGAGGAAATCGCAGAGAAGATGGGGTTCCCCCTGGAAAAGGTGCGAAAGGTATTAAAGATAGCCAAAGAGCCCATTTCTCTGGAAACACCCATTGGCGAAGAAGAGGATAGTCATTTAGGAGATTTTATTGAGGATAAAAAGATAATGTCCCCGGTTGAAGCGGTTACAAAGTTTGACTTAAGTGAGCAGACGAGGAAGGTGATGACTACCCTGACACCCAGAGAGGAAAAGGTATTGAGAAAGAGATTCGGTGTAGGTGAAAAGGCCGATCATACCCTGGAAGAGGTGGGTAGAGAGTTTAGTGTTACAAGAGAGAGGATAAGACAGATAGAGGCCAAGGCCTTAAGGAAATTAAGACACCCAAGGAGAAGGAAAGCATTGGAGAGCTTTACTAAATCTTAATCAAGGCCTATAGATTGATTTTATTTTCCTTGACATCTAAATCTTAATTCAGTTAATATAACTTAATAGAAAGGAAAGGGCCCATAGCTCAGTTGGAAGAGCCACCGGCTCATAACCGGTAGGTCCCTGGTTCGAGGCCAGGTGGGCCCATCA
>CAZMUW010000196.1:0-3537 GCA_964569645.1 uncultured Desulfobacteraceae bacterium
CATCTCCTTTTTCTCACTTCATTCCACCACAAAATATGAATGGAAGCCTACATAGCTGTCATGCCCTTAATAATACCCTCCAGGATATTTTGTGCAGATGCAAAAGAATGAATGGATATAATGTCCTGTGGCAGCCGGGCACAGACCACGCAGGTATTGCCACCCAGAATGTGGTAGAGAAAGATCTTGCATCAAAGGGAACTGATCGTCACCAGATTGGTCGGGAAAGATTTGTTGAACTGGTCTGGGAGTGGCGGGAGAAGTATGGCGGAATGATTATCAACCAGCTTAAAAGGCTGGGAAGTTCCTGTGACTGGAGTCGAGAGAGATTTACAATGGATCAGGGCCTTTCCATGGCTGTAAAAGAAGTTTTCGTGCGTCTATATGATGAAAACCTAATTTACCGGGGAGATTACATTATTAACTGGTGCCCCAGGTGTCACACAGCACTGGCTGACCTTGAGGTAGAACATGAAGATATGGATAGCTTCCTCTATTATATTCGCTATCCGTTTGAAAACCGGGATGGCTACTTGACTGTGGCCACAACCAGGCCCGAAACACTTTTAGGGGATACTGCAGTGGCTGTGAACCCGGAAGATGAACGTTACAAAGGCATCTCAGGATCTAATGTCCTTTTGCCAGTACTGAATAGGCCCATACCGGTTATTTTTGATAAATATGTGGATAAAGAATTCGGTACTGGTGCCCTAAAAATTACCCCAGCCCATGATACCAATGATTTTGAGATTGGAAACGCCCATAAGCTTGAGCGAATAAAGGTTATTGACGAGAACGGCAGAATGAATGAACTGGCCGGCCCTTACCAGGGCATGGACAGATTTCAATGTCGGGAAAAGATCCTGGATGACCTGAAAAAGTCTGGCTTACTGGAGAGGACCGAGCCCTACCGTCATGCGGTAGGACACTGTTACCGCTGTAAGACCATGATCGAGCCCCTTCTCTCCAAGCAGTGGTTTGTCAGGGCAGGCCCTCTTGCCGAAAGGGCCATCACTGCCGTGAAGGATGGAAGAACTAGGATAGTACCTTCCAATTGGGAAGGTGTCTATTACGAATGGATGAACAATATCAAAGACTGGTGTATATCCAGGCAGATATGGTGGGGGCACCGGATCCCGGCCTGGTATTGCCGGGAATGTGGAGAGGTTATAGCGGCCAAGGAGGAGCCCGGGGTATGCCCTTCCTGCAGAAGTAAGAACCTCCAACAGGAAACAGATGTGCTGGATACTTGGTTCAGTTCAGCTCTCTGGCCGTTTTCAACCCTGGGTTGGCCGAATTCAACCGATGAGCTGAAAACCTTTTATCCCACCTCGGTGCTGGTAACCGGTTTCGATATCCTTTTTTTCTGGGTGGCAAGAATGATGATGATGGGTCTCCACTTTATGGGAGATGTCCCCTTTAGAGATGTCTATATCCATGCCCTTGTCAAGGATGAACAGGGCCAGAAGATGAGCAAGAGTAAGGGAAACATAATTGATCCCCTGGAGGTCTCAGGCAGGTTCGGTACGGATGCCTTCAGATTCACCCTTTCAGTATTGGCTGTCCAGGGAAGAGACATTAGGCTCTCAGAAGAAAGGATAGCAGGATACAGGAATTTTATCAATAAAATCTGGAATGCTGCCAGGTTTGTCTTGATGAACCTAAAGGATTGTAAATCATCATCTATGGATAAAAGTAATCTTACACTGGCCGATCATTGGATTATGGCCAGGATAGGGAAGGTTGCAGAAGAGATAACCAGTCAGATAGATGGCTATAAATTCAATGATGCGGCCAGTACCTGTTATCAATTTGTCTGGCATGAATTCTGTGACTGGTATCTGGAAATGGTTAAACTTGAGCTATATAGCGAGGATCAAAAAGCAAGGGAAGTGGCCCAGTCTGTAATGCAAATTCTCTTGAGCGGAGTGGTGAGGCTTCTCCATCCATTTGTGCCCTTTATTACCGAAGAGATCTGGCAAAGACTCCCTGATACAGAAGGAAGCATCATGTTATCCCAATTCCCTCAACCTGCTGAATTTATCTATGATGAGGAATCAATCAAGGAGATGGATCTGCTTAAAGGAGTGATAACAGGTGTTAGGAATATAAGGGGAGAGATGAACATCCCCCCAAAAAAGTATGTAAAGATAGTCATTGATGTAAAGGGGTTAAGAGAAAGAGAGATTATTGAAAACAATCTTGCCTATATTACCAGCCTGGCAAAGGTAGAATCTATTGATATTGTTTCAGATATTAAAAAACCTGAATGGTCTGCTACTTACGTTTTGGGCGATATCCAAATCCATGTTCTCCTTAAAGGATTGATCAATTACGATGATGAGAGAAAGAGGATACATAAGGAAATAAGAAGATTAGAGCATGAAATGGATTTGTCTCGAAGGAAATTGGCAAATAAGGATTTCTTGAATCAGGCCCCTCCTCATATAGTGGAGAATGTCAAAGGGAAGGCAGAGCTTATGAGTGTCAAGTTAGAAAAATTAAACCAAAACCTTACCATTCTTGAGGGACTCAAATGAATGGGGGCTATCTCTCCCCAATCGACAAGATAATTGATATTGCCTTAGAGGAAGATCTGGGGCCTGGTGACATAACTACCTCGGCTATAATAGATCCATCTATGAAGGGGAAGGCAAGACTATTAGCCAAGGAAGAGATAATACTGGCAGGGATAGAGGTTTTTAAAAAGGTTTTCTCCAGACTTGATCCTGAAATAGTAGTTGAATGCAATTATCATGATGGAGATATGGTAGCAAATGGGGACGATATCTGTATAGTTAAAGGATCAATGAGAGGGATACTTAGTGGAGAAAGGACAGCCCTCAATTTCTTGCAACGCCTCTCCGGGATAGCTACCCTTACCAGGAGGTATGTTGAGAAAACAGATTCCTCCAGGGTTCGGGTGATTGATACCAGAAAGACAACCCCGGGATTAAGGATATTGGAAAAATATGCAGTCAGGATGGGAGGTGGGTTTAATCATCGCTTTGGCCTCTTTGACGGGATCTTGATCAAAGATAACCATATCGCTGCAGCTGGATCTTTATCCAGGGCCTTGGCGAAAATTAAAGGCAGGGTGCCCCATACGTTAAGGATTGAGGTGGAAGTAGAGGATATCAAAGGTGTTGAAGAGGCTATTGGGGCAGGGGTAGATGCCATTCTTTTGGATAATATGTCTCTCAAAGAAATTAGGGAAGCCGTCTCTATAGCCGGAGGCAGGGTTATTTTAGAGGCCTCTGGTGGGATTAACTTAGAATCAATAGAGGAGATATCAAAAACAGGCATAGACCTGATTTCTGTTGGTGCCATCACACATTCTGCGAGGTCTGTTGATATCAGCCTCGAGTTGGTTTAAAAGGATAAATTTATAATAAAGGAATTTCATCCTGGACGCAGATGAACGCAGATTATCAATATTTTAAACATGTATTTTTCTGCGGATATCTGCGACAATCTGCGTCCTAAACGTCTCGGAAATTCTACAACTTATTGAAATTAGGTGGATTTTTTGAGGCT
>CAZMUW010000197.1:0-3534 GCA_964569645.1 uncultured Desulfobacteraceae bacterium
TCATAAAGACCCCTGAAATTTGTCAGTTGTCATTAGTCATTGGTCATTAGTCATTTGTGAGCCCGTTTGCCAGTAGGCCCTTTTTCTTTTGCCCGTCAGTCAGCTAATTTGTTTATCGTCTAGGAGGCTGTCCGAGAATAGATATTTCAAAATCTTAACCACATTATATTGTGTTTAATTCAAATAATTTATACTATATATTGTATTCAAGAAATCCAATTTTGTATTCTCGGACAGCCTCCTAGCTACTCAAGCACTTAACTGCTCAACCATTCAACCACTTAACTACTCAACCGAATCCCGGTTATCAAACACCCTCTTACTTTTTCTCTCAGATCTTGGTAGATCTCCGTAATCAACTATTTGAACACTACCACTAACCAGGATTTGTTTCTTGATCTCATCCTCTATCTTTCTTTTCAATTCCTGATCCCTCAATGGAGCCTCTCCCTTAGCCCTTTCTGCCTTTACGGTCATATAGTCCTTGCCATCCTCTTTTCTGTCCAGGATAATATGATACTCACTCCCTGCTCCCGGCGTCTGGGACAGGAGAGTATCTATTTGGCCGGGATAGATATTAACCCCCTTAATTATGAACATATCATCGGACCTGCCTAAGAGGGCATCGTGCATTGGAAGGATCGATCCACAGGAACATCTTTTTGGGATTATCCTTGTGAGATCTCTCGTCCTGTACCTGATAAGGGGGGCACCTTCCTTTCTGAGGGTTGTTACTACCATCTCTCCGACATCTCCATCTTTAACCTCCTCAAGGGTATCAGGGTCAAGAATCTCAAGGATGTAATAGTCCGCCCAGTAATGAATCCCTTCATGATAGACACAATCAAGCCCTGTGCCCGGCCCGTATAACTCTGTCATGCCAGGGATATCAAAGATGTGTTCCACACCGAGAAGCTCTTTGATCCTTCCTCGCATAGCCTCACTTGAGCGTTCAGAGCCAAGGATAACCTTCCTTAGATTTAGCTTATCCCTTATGTTTCTTTTTTCCACCTCCTCTGCCATAAGCAAACCCATAGAGGCAGTACAGCAAAGGACAGTAGATTGAAAATCGGTCAGAAACGTGCACTGCATATCGATATTACCTGGCCCGGCAGGGATGGCCATGGCACCAAATCTCTCGCAGCCCAGCTGAAAGCCAACACCGGCCGTCCATACCCCATATCCAACTGCAATCTGCACCCGGTCCTCTTTGGCTAAACCTGCCATCTCATAACACCTGGCAAAGAAATCCCCCCAGTCGTCAATATCCTTCTGTGTATAGCAAAGAACCTTCCTTTTGCCGGTTGTGCCAGATGAGGCATGAATCCTTACAACATCTTTAAATGGAGCTGATCTTAGTGGAAAGGGGGAGCCATCCTGCAACTCCTTGGCTGTTGTAAAGGGTAGTCTTTTAATATCATCTAAGGAGCGAATATCATCAGGTCTTACGCCGGCTTCATCGAATCTTTTTCTATAGAAATCGGAGCCTTGACAGGCATGGCTTACTGTCCATTTGAGCCCTTTAACCTGGACATCCTTTAACTCCTCTTCTGTCTTGATAGAAGGCATAAAACTCTTTGCCATGATATTTTTAACCCCTTTTAAAGATTAACCACTCTAGTGCTCTAGTGTAACATTCCCGGTATAACTAAGACAATTTGAGGAAAGATTATCAAAATAATTATAGAGACAATGCAGGCCACCAGGAAATAGCTTACGCTTTTGAAAATAGTGCCAATGTCTATTTCTGGGGCCAATGCCTTGACTACGTATATATTGACGCCTACCGGCGGAGTAATCGCTCCCAGGGTTGTTACCATAGTCAGGATTATAGCGTACCATATTGGATCGAAACCAAGGGCTATTCCCAGTGGAAAGAAGATAGGGATAGTAAGCACCAGAAACCCCAGGGCGTCCATAACACATCCCCCTATAATATAGACCAGCAACACGAATGCCAGGATGATGTAAGGCGACACCGGAAGTGCAGCGGCAAAATCTGCCACCATAAACGGAATTCTGGTTACCGCCAGAAAGCGACCAAAAATTATAGCCCCTGTGACAAGAACAAAGACCATACATGATATCTTCAGCGTTTCCATAATAGAGCTGATAAAGCCGTTCCAGGTCAGCCTACGAGTTGCGACAGTGACGATAAATGTGAAAAAGACACCGACGGCACCAGCTTCGGTAGGGGTGAATAAACCAACAAACAAACCCCCGATTACCAGGACAAATATGGCTATCGCTTCGATGACCCCGGGAAGGGATTTTATCTTCTCCGTGAAGCTTGTTTTTGGCCCCGCTGGACCAAACTTCGGATTGAGTCGGCAAAGAACAAGGATGGTAAGCACGAACAAGATTCCCAAAAGGATGGCAGGTAAAATGCCGCCGAGGAAAAGTTTGGCTATGGATTGTTCTGTTTGCAAACCGATAACAATCATAACCACGCTGGGAGGCATAACCGTACCTAAGGTGCCACCGGTAACAACAGTGCCGCTGCTTAATCTGGTGTCATAATTATACTTTTTCATCTGTGGCAATGCTACTGCACCCATCGTAGCCGCTGTAGCCGTATTGGAACCACAGATAGCAGCAAAAAGCTCGTCGGCGCCTATTGTGGCGATAGCCAGACCCCCCGGCCAATGACCCACCCACTTGTAAGCAGCGTGGTATAGCCTTTCAGCTATCCCTGCGTTGAATGCAAGGTAGCCCATAAAGACGAAAAGGGGTATTACAGTTAAGCCATATTTGGAGAATGTAAACCACAGGTCAGTTCCTGCCATGTTGAGGGCTGCCTTGAAGGAAACTACATAACAAAACCCGCAGAATCCTACCACGGCCATGGCAAAGCCAACAGGCATTCCCAGGAAGAATAAGACGAGGAGAAGGATGAGGATTCCAGCTATTCCGACAAGCACCAGGTTCATCTATATGGGATCCTTTCCCTCAAAGAGCACTTTCAAAAGGTCAACCAACAAGACCAGGGCAAGGATGATACTTCCAAGGGCAACTCCATAGGTGAAAGGATAGAAGATGATTCTCAGTGTTTCTGTGACCTCCCCTGTTTGCCAGAGGGTTGTGGCCCATTTAGCAATTTGCCAGCCTGCAATGGCAAAGAAGATCATGCAGATGAAATAATTGATACCATTTAGGAGTCTCTGGGTCTTTGCCGAGAATAGATTCACCACTATGTCTATTCCAATATGACCCCTATTAATCTGTGTATAACCAAGGGCAAAGGCAGTGACGATCGCCCCAAAAAATCCCATGAGTTCAAAAGTGCCCCTGACCGGCATCCAGACGAGGCGCAGGAATATGTTTGTGCAGGTCAAAAGGATCATTGATACCAGAAAGACGGCAGCTGTCCAGACAAGAACCTGGCTCAAAACACGGCTTATCTTATCCAGAAGCTCCATATCCGCCTTCCACTTAATTGGTCTGATTGGTTTCGTCGTTGAGTAGGTAAAACAACTCAACCACTCAACCATTTGACTACTCAACCAAACCATAAATTCGAATCCAGAATGATAC
>CAZMUW010000198.1:0-3511 GCA_964569645.1 uncultured Desulfobacteraceae bacterium
TCTCCTCAGTAACCACATCAGAAAGCTCATAAACGAAAAATGACAGTTTTTGGGCATAGTATGGATGGTACTCTACCAGCGACGCCAGCAAGCCCGCAAGTCTCTCGCTGCACTTCTTGTTATTTTCCTTGAATTGTCCAGCAATGAATTGCGCGAGATCTTCGGGAGGAAGGGATTTCAGCGGGTAATTTATGGCGCTTCGAAAAAAAGGACGTTGCCGTTCGTTGAAGACACCAAGTAAAAGCCGGCGGCGGCTTCCAATGAAAAAATAAGAAGCCTGTGACTGGTGCATATGTGTTCTCATAGCCCCTTCGATCTGCAGTGCTTTTTTTAGCACCACAATCTCCTGGAATTCATCAAGAGCTACATGGACAAGCGTATCGGCAGCACTGACAAATTCTCCCAATGATGCCATGGTTTCTTCAAGAAGATCCAAGCCGCTTTTCTCTACTGACGAAGGTTCAACGCTGAACGACATCCCACCTTCAGCATCCGGCTTAAGAACAGGTCGAAATGATTTTATTGTCCGAAGAGCTGTCTTCCAGTAGGGCTCTTTTTGATGTGTAACGATAAAGACCGCCTTAGCCAATCTGCCTGCCACCTCGTCCACAGAAGCAACGCCAAAAAAATCAACAAAGATGGTAATGGCCCCATTATCAAAAAGCCTTTTTTGAACACGTCTGACAAGAGACGTTTTGCCATAACGCCGCGGGGAAAAAAGAACAATATTAGCTTTTGCTTCTGCATAGGATTGTAGTTCCTTAAGCTCTTCACCTCTGTTGCAGAAAGGAGCATCTACAGGCAGTTCTTGTAAGTAAAAGGGATTACTCATGATATTTGTCTTTTTATGTGATTGGGCTATCATTCTATGATAGTTATTGCATATCCATTATGGTACTTCAATAATACACATTAAAATCAATATGTCAACAGGTTCTTAGAATTCAGCACGGTCCCAGTCCCACCGAGCTTTTCTCTTCAAAATGAATTTTATTTATGTTTTAAAGAATTCCCTAGTTCACTGGTGTATTACAATCAGTTTTCAGGGCGATTGTCAATAGATCGAGGTGTGGCCTGAATTCTGACCATCTCATAGCCGCACCATTGACAGGAGGGGAGAATTCGAGGTTTAAGAATGGCTCCTATCCATAAGTTGCTTTAGAACCGACGATGGGTGCAGCAGTCAGCATGGGCATCACCAACAAGACCATAATCCTCCTTAAGGATGCCTTCAGGTACAATTTGTTTTTTCGTGCCTTTTTGCCTGCTCTTGCACACCGCAATTATCTTAGCCATAGCATCAGCTCCCTGTTCTCTCTATCGTTCCGCCACCTATTACGGTATCATCGTCATAAAAGACTACCGCCTGGCCCGGGGTAATCGCCATCTGCGGTTCCTTGAACTTTACGTGGACTTTGTCCTCGTCCAGGGGAATTAGCATTGCTTCAGCCTCTTTGTGAAGGTATCTTATCTTTGCCTTTACATCAATGGGTTGCCTTAATTCTTGTATTGCTATCCAGTTCAGCTCTGTGGCTATAAGCTCATCTCCATACACTTCCTCTTTTGGGCCAACCACGATGACGTTCTTTTCCTGATCAATGGCGGTGACATATAAGGGTTCCTTAGATGATATTCCCAGTCCTTTGCGCTGCCCGATGGTGTAAAAAGGGATTCCTCGGTGCTCACCGAGAATCTCGCCTTCCTTGTTCAGTATTGGCCCCGGCCTTGCTACTTTACCCAGAAGGGAGGAATAATCACCAGCGAAAAAATCTTGGCTCTCCGGTTTATCGTCAATGCCGAGCTCAAGATCCCGAGCCATCTTTCTCACCTCTTCCTTGGTATGATTGCCCAGTGGGAAGAGTGAGTTACTAAGCTGTTCCTGGGATAGGGCGAAGAGGAAATAGGACTGATCCTTCGCCATATCTTTGGCCTTTTTGAGTAGATAACGACGCTTACCCTCATCATGTTCCACCCAGGCATAGTGACCGGTGGCGAAATAATCAAACTCAATTCCGGTATCCCGAGCTTTTTCAAGCAGGACATCAAATTTAACCCTGCGGTTGCACCTGATGCATGGATTGGGCGTTCTCCCTGAAAGGTACTCGTGGCAGAAGTAATCCAGAACCTCGATTTTGTATTCTTGCCTCAGGTCAAAAATATTCAAGGGAATTCCCAAAACTTGAGCGACCTTCCGGGCATCCTCTAAGTCCTCTTCCTCGCCAGGTCCGTAGCAAGCGTGGCGAGTCCCATTCGCAGGAAGGGTTTCCCCATCCCACACTTTCATAGTCACCCCGATAACTTCATATCCTTTCTCTTTGAGGAGAGCGGCGGCAACGGAAGAGTCCACCCCACCGCTCATGGCTACCGCTACCTTTGGCATAGCTCTCTATTTTCCATATACTGCCTCATTGACCATTCTGTACAGCCCAAAGTCAGAGCCAGGGCACTTACGACCGTTAGATAGGCGAAGATTTCTGTAATTTCCCATGCTCCTTGAGCATACACCTGTCCATGACCACCAGAAGTCCTGCTTCCTTAGCCCGAGCTGCTGCCTCCTCATTTATCACCCCTTCCTGCATCCACACTGCCTTTGCCCCTATTTCAATTGCCTCTTCCACAATTGGCGGCACCGCCTCAGGACGGCGGAAGATGTCAACCACATCTACCGGCTCGGGGATAGAGCTAAGGTCAGGGTAACAAGTCTCGCCCAATATCTCCTTTGCGTAAGTATTCACGGGGATTACCCTATAGCCCTGCTCCTTCAAGTACTTAGCCACCCGGTTGCTTGGTCGGTCAGGTTTTGGCGAAAGACCGACCACAGCAACTGCGCGAAAGGTGCTCAGGATTTTCTCCTCAGTACTCATCTTCCATCCTCCTGCTACTACTGTATCAGCACATCTACAAGCTCCTTTACCGTCTTATTCCCTTTAACCTCTATCTCGTTGATAATATCATCCTGTACGCAAGTCATCCAGAACTTCTTCATGCCGGCCACAAAACTCATACTTGCTCCCAAGCTGAGCAAAGATGAGCTCCTCCTGCCAGTGAGCATTATATAGTCTGCAACCCTTATCTTCACAAAAGGGATTGTCGACAAGATGGTAGAAAACTGCCTGCATTGCATATCCCTTTAAAACCTCTGTCAGGCGCCCATCTTCATAATCGATAAAGCGCCCTTTAAATCTCTCCTTAAGCTCCAGGAGATCCCTTCCCAATCTCTCATACTGTTGTTTAAGAAGATAATACTCCCTTGGTCTTGCTGGCGCCTCTATGAGTCCTGTCGTTGAGATAATGGAGGGAATACCGTAAACACTCGTCCTTAGGTGATATCTTTTGTCGCCGTCATCCCAGGTAGCAAACAGACGGCTGGTGAATAAGATATGAACAAACTCGAGGCTGCGTTCCTCTTTTGGCACAATTTCGCGGAAGATCCTCTGCAGGTGAAATCCCTCGTACAGGATTCCAAAAGACCTTGTTTTGCCCAGAATTCTCCTTTTTTCATACTCTATCT
>CAZMUW010000199.1:0-3494 GCA_964569645.1 uncultured Desulfobacteraceae bacterium
TTGGACCGACTGTATGGATAACCCACTTGGCAGGTAATCGATATCCCTTTGTTACGCGAGCCTCTCCAGTTGGGCAACCACCTATCTTCCTTGTTTCATTAAGAAGTTCTGGACCAGCTGCACTGTGTATCGCACCATCAACACCTCCACCGCCAAGAAGTGAAGTATTGGCAGCATTAACAATGGCACCTACCTCCATCTTTGTAATATCTCCCTCAACAATCTCTATTCTATCTTTTAATTCTTTTTCCATCTATATCCCCTCCTGTTTTTTAAGATCTTTTTAAATAGAAATAGTTTAAAGCCCTTTTGAAGTCAAGAACAAGGATTGAAGACCTTTTATTAGATTGTAATAGGAAAAAGATTTATTTAAAATAGTCTTATGTTAACAATTGGCACATTACATTTGAAGAACTGGCTAATTATGGCCCCAATGTCAGGGAAAACAAACCTGCCATTTCGCCTGATTGTTAAAAAAATGGGAGCAGGCCTTGTTATAACAGAGATGATTAGCGCTGTAGGTCTTTCCCGTGGGCAGGCAAAAACTCATGCTTATCTTGACAGTCATCCTGCTGAAAGGCCTGTTGCTGCCCAGTTATTCGCATCTGAACCAGATGTAATGGCCACCTCTGCCCGGATAGTGGCTGAAAAAGGGATGGATATTATTGATATTAACATGGGGTGCCCAGTAAAAAAAATTATTAAGACGGGATCAGGAGCAGCTCTGATGCGCAATCCAAAGAAAGTTGCCAAGATTATTTCTGCTGTGCGACAAAGCACTTCTCTTCCATTGACGGTAAAGATTAGGGCTGGCTGGTCCCCAGAAGAGGCGAATGCCCTTGAGATTGCCAGGATAATTGAGGACAGTGGAGCTGATGGTATTTCCATTCATCCGCGTTTTGCCAGTCAGGGATTTTCTGGAAAAGCTGACTGGACATTAATTGCAAGGATAAAGAAGGCATTAAAAATCCCTGTTATCGGTAATGGTGATATAATAAAGCCCTCTTTAGCCTTAAAGATGCGCTCTGAAACAAGCTGTGATGGGGTTATGATTGGCAGGGCAGCATTAACTAATCCATGGATTTTCAAGCAGATCTTAGAGATGGAAGAAAAAGGGGGTTTTAATAATCCAGACTTAGATGACAGGCATCACATAATTATGGAGCATTATTCACTTCTAATAAAGTATCTTGGAGAGAATAAGGCAACAAATATAATGAGAGGTTTACTTCTTTTGTACACAAAAAGACTTCCAAGTAGAAGATTTTTAAAGGGTTTTATTTCTCAAATCGACGGAAGAGATAAACTAGTCTCTATCGTAAACGAATATTTTGGATACATAAGAGAGGGGATGGATAGTGAAAATTAAATTAGCCAAAACTTCTGGATTCTGCATGGGCGTTAGAAGGGCAATGGAAATTGCCTTCTCAGAGGCCAACAGAGGTGATGGGAAACTTTTCACATATGGACCTTTAATTCATAATCGGCAGGTCTTAGATCTCCTCCGATCTAAAGGCGTAGATGTCAAAGAAGATATTGATGAGCATAGCATAGGAAGGATAATTATCAGGGCCCATGGTATTACACCAACTGAAAGGGAGATGATAAAATCTTCAAATCTCAAGATAATAGATGCAACGTGCCCGCGCGTAGCAAAGGTACATGCAATAATAAAAACATACAATAATAAAGGGTACTTCCCGGTTATCTTTGGAGAGGCAGGGCATCCAGAAGTCATTGGCTTGATGGGTTATAGCAAAGGCAAGGGGATAGTTATCAATTCTCTTGAAGATTTTGAAAGGCTTCCTGAGAAGGAAAGGTTAGTGGTTGTATCCCAAACAACACAGGATGCGGATGTTTACAGAGAAATAATAAATGCGATCAAAGGTCGTTATCCAGACGCTATTATATTTGATACTATCTGCGATGAAACATATAAAAGACAGAGGGAAGTCATGTCCCTAGCCTCTGAGGTAGATAGCATGGTGATAGTTGGTGGATACAACAGCGGGAATACAAGACGGCTGTATCAAATATCAATGTCAACACACAAACCTACTTTTCATGTAGAGACAGAAAAGGAGCTAAAGGGCCTATGGTTTTCCTCAACAAAAACCGTTGGTGTTGCAGCTGGTGCATCAACACCCAACTGGATGATTAAAAATGTTACCGAGAGATTGCAGACTATGGGAAAGAGCAGGCAATATCCTCTTGGAAGTTTATTAAAAAAGGTGTTCCTGTTTTTACTCAAGAGCAATATTCCTCTGGCCACAGGGGCCTTTTCCCTAACCTATGCAGGCCTTAGACTATCAAGAGGAAACGCTGATCTCATCCATCCATTTCTCACCCTGATGTATGTTTATAGCATGCATGTCCTCAATCGTTTTCTTGATAAAGAGGCCAGTACATACAATGATCCTGGTATAGCCTTTTTCTATACCCAACACAAAATCTTCCTTATAACTACCTCTTTAATAGGAATAGGTACAGGGCTAATTCTATCCCTCTATTTGGGCATAGCTCAGTTTCTGCTTTTTCTTATTCTAACCATCCTTGGCTTAGTCTATAGCATTCCAATAATACCATGGAGATTTGGATATCTAGGGCGTTATGCAAAGATAAAGGACCTTCCTGGGTCAAAAACCATGGCAGAGGCATTGGCTTGGGGCATAATTAGCTCGCTGTTTCCGGCTATTGGATGGGCTAAGCCTTTTTGGCCTGGGGTTTTGATCTCCTTCTTATTTGTCTCCTCTATGTGTTACATAAGGTCTGGCCTTTTTGATATCCTCAATATCCAGGGAGATTTAATAGTAGGCAGGGAGACCCTTCCAATTGCCCTGGGAGAGGAAAAGGCATTGAAACTTTTGCTATTATTAAACAGTTTTTTTGGTATATTCATACTATTATCAACAGCTATTGGAATAGTTACAAACCTGGGTTATCCTCTTATATCCTGTTTTATTATTTCATTTCTTTATCTAACAGCATACCAAAAGGCCTGGATGAGGGATGGATCTCCCTTGCAAGCTATTGCCGAAGGTAATCTTCTCTTGGCAGGGTTAGCTGCCCTTATCTGGAAATTGATTTAAAAATGCACAAGGTTAGCGTCATAATTCCTACATTTAACAGGACCCGAAAAGTTGTAAGGGCAGTTACATCTGTTCTCAACCAGAGTCTTAAAGATTTCGAGATAATCGTAGTTGATGATAGCTCAACTGATAATACTAATCAGGCTCTCTCCAAATATATGGCCTCGATAAGATACATAAGAAATCCGGTTAACAGAGGGGTATCAGCAGCCAGAAACATAGGAATAAAGAGCTCGGTAGCACCTTGGATTGCATTTTTAGACTCTGATGATTACTGGCTTAGCAAAAAGTTATATGATCAAATGGAATTTATTGATCGAAACCCTGGGACTGAAGCCTGCCAGACAGAAGAAATATGGATAAGAAAGGGTAGACGAGTAAACCCAAAGAGAAAACATAAAAAAC
>CAZMUW010000200.1:0-3486 GCA_964569645.1 uncultured Desulfobacteraceae bacterium
CATGCTTTGGGCCGGTTTTTATTGGTTTAAAAATGGGATTTCCTATACTATGAACCTGGAACCGATCAATTTAGGTACAAGTATCCGGAGAGGAGGTGATGACCAAGGAAGTTTATAGCGATTTAATGTATAAATCCATTTACAATAATCCATAAAGGAGGGAAAAATGAAAAAGAAAGGCTTGCTGACCCTATTATTTGCATCTTGTTTTTTAATCTCCCTAACGATTGTCTCTGTGCAATCTGCTAAGGGAGAAACCATCAATCTTACCTATAGTAATTTCTTCCCACCCACCCATGGCCATGGGATTGCTGGTGCTAACATGGCAAAAGAAATCGAGAAGAGGACAAATGGCCGGGTTAAGATCTCTTACTTTCCGGGAGGTACTCTAACCAAACCAAGAGTCTGCTACGACGGGGTAGTTAAAGGAATCTCCGATCTTGGTATGTCATGTTTTGCATATACAAGGGGCAGGTTTCCCATCATGGAGGCAGTGGACCTTCCACTGGGTTATCCAAGCGGTAAGGTTGCCAGCAGGGTAGCATATGAGTTTTGCAAAAAGATGAATCTAAAAGAACTCCGGGATGTAAAGGTACTTGTTATTCATGCCCATGGACCCGCAGCCCTTCTTGCTAAGAAGGATGTAAACTCTTTAGAGGATATAAGAGGTATGAAAATTAGATGTACCGGTCTCGCCTCAAAGCTTGCCAAATATCTGGGAGCCGCCCCGGTAGCCATGCCTCAAAATCAGGCATATGAGGCCCTTCAGAAGGGAGTAGTTGAAGGTTCATTCGCCCCAATCGAGGTTCTCAAGGGATGGAAACAGGCTGAAGTCATAGATTATGTGATCGAGAGCAAGTCCCTTGGCTACACCACAGCGATGTTTGTGGTTATGAACAAGAAAAAATATGAATCCCTTCCCCGTGATATTAAAAAGGTCTTTGATGAGGTTGGCAAGGAGTGGGTCGATGTGCACGGCGATGTATGGAACAAAATTGATGGAGAGGGTCGGGAATATGCGTTACAATTAGGTAAGAAGATCCATGGGCTCTCGCCGGCCCAAGAGACAAAATGGATCCAGTCCATCAGTCCAATCATTATTGAATATCAATCCAAGATGGAAAAGAATGGTCTTCCTGGGAAGAAGGCCGTGAGCCTCCTCAGAGACTTGATTGCGAAACATAGTAAATAGCCAAACCCAATCTGGTATTAGAGGGGCACCATGGTTGTCTGGTGCCCCTTTCTCTCCTTATTGAAATGAGCCCTCCATAACTTTAGCTCACTTTAGGCACTTTTTTACTTTAGCTCACTTTATCCCTATCCCTATCTCATGAGGCCGGGCAAGAACAGGACTATCTGGGGAAAGGTTAATAGAATTGCCACACATGCCAGAAGGGCCAGCACAAAAGGGGCAACCCCCTTAAAGATAACCTCAAGGGGAATATCCTTGGCGATACCGTGAACCACATATACATTTACCCCAACCGGAGGTGTGATCACCCCCATTTCCGTTACAAGAACGATGGCCACACCAAACCATATAGGGTGAAAACCAAGGGCTATGGCCACAGGATAAAAGATGGGAATTGTGAGCATAATCATGGCGAGGGCATCCATGAAACATCCACCAAACAGATATATAAGAACGATTACTCCCATGATAGCATAGCCTGGAAGGGGAAGTGAGCTAACCCAATTTGCCAAATCGAACGGGATCCTGGTGATAGCCATGAAGTGGCCAAAGACTACTGCCCCGGTGACTATGACCATGACCATACAACTGATCCTTGTGGTATCCATAAGGGATTTAAGGAATGCCTCCCAGCTTAACTGTCTCCTTAAGATGGAAAGAAGTAATGTAAGAAACGCACCCACAGCCGCTGCCTCGGTTGGTACAAATATCCCGAAGAAAAGGCCTCCCATAACAAAGGCGAAGATAATCAGGGCCTCTAAAACCCCTGTGAATGATCTTGCCTTCTCTCTTAGGGTTGTTTTTGGTCCAGGTGGGGCAAGTGCTGGATTCATTCGCACCCGTATATATACAGTGAGCATGAATAAAAGGGCAAGAAGTATACCTGGAAAGATACCTGCAACAAATAGCTTTCCAATTGATTGCCCGGTCATGATCCCGTAGACAACGAATATAACACTTGGAGGTATAAGTATGCCCAGGCTCCCCCCAGCAGCAACCGTACCGGTAGCCAGACCCATATCGTATTTGTACCGTCTCATCTCCGGCAGGGTGACAGTTGCCATAGTGGCTGCGGTTGCATTTGTTGATCCCGATATAGCAGAGAATCCTGCACAGGCCGCAATTGTCGCTATGGCCAGGCCGCCCCTGTGGTGGCCCATAAATACATAGACTGAATCATATAATCTTCTGCTTATTCCGGAATGGAAGGCAATCTGTCCCATAAACACGAAAAGAGGGATAACGGTCAGGCTATAAGAAGAGAATGTCTCAAATACATCTCTGGCCAATAGGCTAAGACCAGCATCAATGGAGACTACATAACTGAAACCAAGAAATCCAAGGAATGCCATTACAAAGCCAACAGGCATCTTGGAGAAAAGAAGGATTACCAGGACAATAAGGCCAATTATACCGATTGCGGTTAGACTCATTTATCTTTCACCTTACGGAGAGCGTTTGCTAAATCCACCAGAAGAACCAGACAGACAACACCCGCACTCAGGGCAACCCCGTATATTATTGGATAAAAAGGTAGCTCCAGGGTTAAGGAAACCTCTCCTGCCCTCTGGCAGTCCATACCATATAAGACACTCTGCCAGGCAATGAGGCCAAACAGTATAATTCCAAAGATTGAGATTATACTCTCAATAATGCCCTGTAACCTTTTGCGAAAGAGCTGCACAATAAGGCTCACTGCAACATGACCCTTCTCTGCCAATGTGTGGGCCATGGCAAAGGATACAGCTACCACCCCTAAAAAGGAGACAATCTCATACGTTCCAGGGATGGGCATACGGAAAAAATAACGTAAGAAAACATCTACAAAGGTAAGGGACATCATGGCAACAATGGCCATGGCCGCTATCATGTCTAATCTTCGAGCTAATAAAAGGGAATTTTTCCGAAAAGAAAACATATAAAAATCTCTTTACCGAATATTAAGGTAGGGCTAAGCTTTTTGGTGGCTGCATGGTGGCTAAAATAAATATAAGAGTTAATAAAAAAGGTCAAGTCAAAAAAGATATCTTCGTCTTTTATAATTGACGCTCAATCATCCCTTTCCTATACTTTAGAGTTGAGGATGTAACTATCTTTAATCTTAACCTAAAAAAGGAGGTAGATATGAATTCTGGAAGCACCTATAAGATCATAGAGCTTGTCGGAACGAGCCCGATTTCATGGGAAGAGGCTGCAAAAAATGCTGTTGAAGCAGCTGGAAAAACTCTGAAGGATTTAAGAATCGCAGAGATTACAAAGATGGACTTGACAATTGAGGATGGTAAGGTCACTGG
>CAZMUW010000201.1:0-3476 GCA_964569645.1 uncultured Desulfobacteraceae bacterium
GGCGGGAGGGGGTTAGGGGGAGGGGGTGAAAAATGGGATTTCCTATACTATCAAGTTTCAAAGGTTAAATCTTCTCTAAGCTCGTATAGCCAAGGTGTAGTAACTTGATGCCCCTATCCTTAAAGATTACCTCTACCCTGTCCTCATCCAGAAATCTGGCTACTACCCCTATACCAAAGGCTGGATGTTTGACCCTGTCGCCTGGTTTTAGCCCTGATGGGCCCACCGCAGACAAATCCATGGACTTACCAAAAGGTCTTGAGCTTAGAGTTGTGTTATCAGGGGAAACAATGGATGACACAAAGGAGCGGTGCTCAATAACATCCTGCGGCAGGGCACTGATAAATGATGAAAGACCCCCATTGTAGTTACCCCTCCATCCTCCGGAATTATACATCACCCCCTGCCCCGGATAGACCATAATGAGTTTATCTTTGGCCCTCGTGGCTGCAACATACAACAACCTGAGCTCTTCCTCAAGGCTCTCCATGTTCTTAAGGGACCTCGCAGGAGGAAAGCGTCCATCAACAAGCCAGATTATGAAAACTACTCCCCATTCAAGACCTTTAGCTGAATGTATGGTGGAGAGGGTCAGATAATCCTTCTTATCTAAAGGCCTAACATCCATCAGGCTTGCCGGAGGCTCAAGGGAGAGGTCATCCAGGAACGTCCTCAGGCTTCTATACCTACCTGCCATGGAAATTAACTGCTCTAACTCCTGTTGCCTTCTTGGGAAATCATCGAATCTTTCCTTTAAGAAGGGATTGTAATATTCAAGTGCAAGCTCTACCCCTTTCTCAGGCCCCAAATCTCGTTCGGAAAGGGCACTCATAAGTTTGGCTAATGTAACCAGTCCCTCCTTTTCCTTGTTGCCCCCTGGCCACTCATCTACCCTGGCTGGTAATACATCCTCCTTTTTCATCCAATCTATTATTGCCTGACTCTTTCCTGGGCCAATGTTTTTAATTAACCGTAAGAGACGGCCCCAACTAAGAACGTCCTGCCTATTAATAATGGCTCTGAGGTGAGCCAGGAGATCTTTGATATGGGCAGACTCCATAAACTTAAACCCCCCATATTTGGCAAAGGGAATAGTGTGGCGTGCAAGTTCAAGCTCTAATTCAAACGAATGGTAGGATGCCCTAAATAAAACGGCTATATCCCTCAGTTGTCGTCCCTCATGCATCAGACTTTCAATAGTCCTGCATATATAGACTGCCTGATCACGTTCGGTTCCGGTGCCAACAGTCAAGGGCACTTCATCGCCCCCCCTCCTTGTAAAGAGGCATTTGGTATACTTCTGGGTTGCCTGATCCATAAGGGCATTGGTCATAGTAAGTATAGACTGAGTGGATCTGTAGTTTTCCTCCAATTTTATGATCCTTGCCTCTGGAAAAGAAACTGGAAAGTCAAACATATTTTTGAAATTGGCCCCCCTAAAAGAGTAGATTGATTGAGAGTCATCACCTACAACCATAACATTTTTATGGGAGGAACCAATATAGCGGATGATATCTGCCTGAATGGTATTTGTATCCTGATATTCATCAACCATGATATATTTGTATCTGTTGCCCAATCTCAGTCTAGTTTCTTCATGCTCTTTTAAAAGTTCTCTAAAATAGATAATAAGATCATCATAATCCATGAGATTGCTTTTTCTTTTGTATTCTTTGTAAATTTTCGAGAGGTGCTCTATCTGGGGAAGAACCGGTAGAAATTGAGGATACTCTGCCTCCATAATCTCGGCCACGGGCTTCTCTATATTGGCCGCCTTGCTAAGAATAGTTGAAATAGTAGAGCTCTTAGGAAGCCTCATAGGCCTTTTTTCTCCATCTACCTCATGGATGAGGGCATGGGCTGCCTCCTCCATGTCTGATCTATCCATGATGGTGAATGATGGACTAAAGCCAACCCTTTTTGCCTCTCCCCTTAAAACATGCTGGGCAAGGGAATGGAAGGTGCCTCCAGAAACCTCTCTGCATCTAGTGTCCGTGAGCTTTGCTGCTCTCTCCAGCATCTCTTTGGCTGCCTTTCTCGTAAAGGTAAGAAGAAGTATCTCTCCTGGTGGCACACCTCTTTCTACCAGCCAGGCGACCCTATAGACCAGGGCCCTTGTCTTTCCGCTTCCAGCCCCTGCAATCACGAGGATCGGCCCATCTGGGGCTGTGACTGCAGACAACTGGGCCTTGTTCAATACTTTTTCGTATTGTATTTTACTGGACATTAATCCCCTCTGGGGTCAAATCTTGGACATATAAATGTCAAATCCTGACCCTATTGCCTTAGAGTCTTGTAATCAAGTAAAGCACACCAGCTACAATGAGCAGTAGCAATACTAATGGGATAGAGAAGGCAACAAATATCCTTGAATAACTTATCTCATGGGCCTCTTTAAGCCCGATAATCTGAACAATACTCCTCCAGACCAATCCTATTGAGCCCCCTATAAAGGGTATTATACTCCAGACCCCGATCGCTTCAGAATAGGCCACAACCCTGAAGGTGGCCTCAAGCCTGTTTTTACCACCTCCGACCAGAAGGAGCAAAAGATGGATGATAAGGCTTAAGATGAAGAGATAAATTGTCACGAATAAGGGTGAAAGGAAGATATAGTATAAGAATATAATAGGTGAGCTTAATGATGTGGAAATACCCCCCAAAGGGTTAAGAACTCCACTGGTAACAATTAAAAATTTCCATAAAGAGTCAAGCATGCTGCTGATAGAGCCTATCAGGAGCCCGAATGCCAAAGGCTCTCTCCAACCGCTCCTGACAGGCATAGTGGAAAACATGTTTTTGGGTGAAAAGATTACAGACTTAAGTGTCAGCTTTATGCCTGACCATAGCCCAAGCTGTAAACGGCTTTCCCATGGTGTGGCATGTCTCTTTTCAGTTCTTACATCTTCTTCCCTTTTCAGATATTCGAACCTATTTCCACAATTTGGGCACCTTATCCACCTTACGTTAGGAGGTATCTTTTCAAGATGAATGCTCTTTGTATAATTACACTGTGGGCACGTTATCTCTACCATAGCTAAATCCCAAACCTTAGATTAGTAACTCCAATATTGACATGATCATTGTTGATCATTATTATCGCAACCCATGAAAAGAGATGCCAGGCTGAACTTAGTGCTGAGTGAGCAATTGCTCCAAGCTGACTCGTTAAGATACGTCACTGTATATGCGAATCGAAGCACTTAGCTCCACTTTGCCCCGCAACCATACCTTTTTTATATACTATCCTTAAAGAAATAAAAAGTGAAAGTAAAACATGAGTTGGCGTTGTTGGCGAAAGCATGTTCTTCACTTCCCTCTTGACCCTTTCTTCTTCACCAGAAAATCGCTCAGCCGCGCTATCATATTTTCGCGGTGAGGTGAAATCCATGAGGAGGCTGAGACGGGCCTGACAGCTTTCTGAAGAAGAATTTCCAAATCCCTTGTGAACCCATCAACCGAATATGCTCTTTTTA
>CAZMUW010000202.1:0-3472 GCA_964569645.1 uncultured Desulfobacteraceae bacterium
CTATTGAGGATGACAAACCTTAGAACGGGGCGAAAAAATCCGTGAACGGATACTTAAAAGGGTATGGATGCTGGGAAAAATGTCCATTACAGATAAATTTTCTACGATGAAGGAGCTGTTTTTAAAAAGAGTAAGTAAATAAAATAGAATAGAGGAAAGGAGAATTATGAGAAAGGTATCTATTTTTTTGGGAATCCTATTTTTTTTGCTGTTAGGATCTTTACCAATCATAGCCTCTGATGTTCTTACCCTGGAAGAGAGCATAAAGATAGCCTTAGAGAAGAGCTTGTCTATCCAGTCAGCAGAAGAGGAGATAAAGGCAAGAGAATTTGAGGAGCGCTCCTTAAAGGCCGATTTCTATCCAAAATTTAGCACCAGCTACTCCTATAGGCGCCTTGATGAGGATACTGTTAATAATGCCAGATATACGTTTTCCCCCTTACAGGCTGATACATACGAATTTAATATGACAGCCGCCCAACCTTTATTTACAGGATGGAGACTTACTATATCACGGGAGTTAGCCTCCTTAGGGGTAGATACAGCTAAGATCCAGAAAGAGACCAATATTCAAGATCTGGTATTGAATGTCAAGGCGGCCTATTTTGGGATTTTGAAGGCAGAGAAGCTTGAAAAGGTAGCCAGACAGGCGATGGAGCAACTGGAGGCCCATTTGAGGGTATCTCAGGCCTTTTATGATGAAGGGCTTATAGCCAAAAACGAGCTCCTGCAAACAGGGGTCCGGATGGCCCAGGCGAGGCAGGATTTGATCAGGGCAACGAATCGGGTAGAGATTGCGAGGTCTCTTTTTAACAAGTTACTAAGAAGGGGGCTTAACAAAGAAGTAACGATTAAAGATATACTCGATTATCATCCTGTAGAGCTAACCCTTGATCAATGCATGGAATGGGCTGAGCTGAATAGGCCGGAGATAAAAGGGTTATCTTTGAATGTCGTGTCTGCTGAAAAGGCTGTGGACTTGAGCAAAAGCAGATATTATCCATCAGTGAACCTAATTGGAAATTATCAAAGAAAGACTGATAATATTCTTTTAGGGTCTGATCCAGGGGAAGATATTGATAACTGGGCCATGATTTTACAAGCGGAGTGGACCTTCTGGGAGTGGGGAAAGACGAGGCATGATGTAGCAGCCACAAGGGCCAGATTGGCAAAGGTCAAATATGTCTTAAAGGATATCAAGGATAATATTCAGCTGGAAGTGAAGGAGGCCTATTTATATTTGAGAGAGGCGGAGAAGAATATTCAGGTAGCCAGAAAGGCCGTGGCTCAAGCAGAAGAAAATTTCAGGATGAATGAGGAGAGATATAAACAACAGGTGGCCACCTCAACCGATGTCCTGGACGCTCAGACCCTCTTGACCCAGGCAAGGACAAACTATTTTAACGCCCTGAGTGAGCACAATATTGCCTGGGCAAGGCTTGAAAGGGCTATGGGTAAAGGATACGAAGAAGGTGAGTGATGAATGGCAACGGTTATGGGTTACGGTGGAGCCTATCCCGACTATACCGTCGGGGATGCCCGCAATGGGGGCTCGTCGTTCGGTTACGGTGACGAGGCCCGTTTCGTTCTGCGGCTACGTCTATGGTCTTTTTTCCACATCACCGTCACCGTTACCGATACGGGCTTCGTCACCCTAACCATTTAACGAATCTTTTGATACGGGCTTCGTCACCCTAACCGTTACCGAAATACTCAAGAAATACACGTAGGCGGCCTAAGTTATGCAAAGGTCTCAGCATCTTTGAGGACCGGAGAGTCAGGAGATGATACAGACCTTATTTTTCTCTTCTTTATATTTGAGGCCACAGGCATCGCAGATTGCCATTCCATCTTCAAAATGCAGCCTGACACCACACCTGCAAATCCACCCCTTTATCACGCCAGGATTTCCTGCTACCAATGCAAAATCGGGTATATCATCAAGGGCAACAGATCCAGCGGCCACAAAGGCAAATCTCCCTATGGTATGCCCGCACAGAATAGTTGAATTAGCACCCAGGGTAGCCCCCTCTTTAACCATTGTTGGTCTAATCTCATCCTTACGCGGTATATAACTCCTTGGGTTATAGACATTGGTAAAGACCATAGAAGGGCCACAGAAAACCCCATCTTCAAGGGTTACTCCGGGGTATATAGAAACGTTATTCTGTATCTTTACCCTATCACCTACCTTTACATTTGGGCCAATCATTACGTTCTGGCCTATGCTACAATCATTGCCAATGACACTGCCTTTGATGATATGAGAGAAATGCCAGATCTTTGTTCCCCTCCCTATCATGCATCCTTCATCCACAATGCTTGTCTTATCGACATAATATATTCTCTCCTCTTTTTTTCTCCAATCAGTTAGCTTAGAAATAGAGACAACCTTCCCATTATTCTCCAGGGATTCCTGACAGGCCTGAAGAACTGTTAGAACCTTTAATCCCTCAATCCCGTCTGTCCGGGGCTGGCGATTGTTGATGACACATTCCACAAAATGCCGGCACTCCTCCTTTAAAGGCTCAACTGGATCGACAGGGACTATCTTCCCTTCCTTCTTATTTGGCGTGGGAAGATGATCCTTCCATTCTATGCTATGGGGGTAGACAATAAGCTTATCGTTTGAGTTAAGGTCGTTGAACAAGACCATTTTTCTATCCCCTACAATCACTAACCTCTGTTCCTTATATGGATGTAACCAGCTTACAAAGATGTGGGCCTTTATTCCTGAAGAAAAGGACAAATGACTCAATGTTACATCGGCAATCTTTTCATGAAGATAATTCCCCCCGAAGGAGGATGCATTCTCCGGTATCTCTCCTGTCAGGCCTAAGATGACTGATATATCGTGAGGAGCAAAGCTCCAGAGGATGTTTTCCTCTCTTCTTATTTTACCGAGATTTAACCTGTTGGAGTAAATATATTCGATCTTTCCTAATTCCCCTTCCTTAATCAACTCTTTAAGCTTGATTATTGCAGGATGATAATGGAGGAGATGTCCTACCATGAGAATCCTTTTCCTATCATTAGATAGCTCCAAAAGTTCTTCTCCTTGATCCACATTCAATGCCAACGGCTTTTCCACAAAGACATGCTTATCAGCTAAAAGGGAATCTCTCGCCATCTGGTAATGCATCTCCGGAGGCGTTGATATAACGACTGCATCTAACCTATTATCCGATAGGATATCTAAGAAGGAATTAGTGGTTTTTAATCCGGGGTATTTTTTCTTACTATAGGCAAGGTTTTTCTCATCAAGGTCACATATCGCGGTAAGGGACCCGAGAGAGGCAAAATTTCGTACCAGATTCTTTCCCCAATAACCAGTCCCGACAATGGCTACTCTAATAGTCTTTTCCACTTTTCCTCTCTATGTGTCTTCATAGCCCGAGATCTTATGATTTATGTCATTTACAGACATCGTCAAATGGTTGAGTAGTTAATTAGTTGTTATTACTAAGATATT
>CAZMUW010000203.1:0-3451 GCA_964569645.1 uncultured Desulfobacteraceae bacterium
ACATAAGATGGGAGTAAAGATTTGTTTTAGGAGAAATCAGATTCTCAAAGGATGGCCTATCTCCTGTATCTTTTTGGGGTGAGCTTGCCCATGCTGTATTATATTCTGAGATGTAGGCCTCCCAGTCGAAATCTTCCCTTATTGTCTCCTTAACTGTTACCTCTGATAGGTGCTCTTCTTTGATAGATCCCTCTTTCTTTTCCTCTTCCGGGGATCTTTCCTCCATCCCATCACCAGCTGGAGCCTCCTCCAATAAGGGATTGGCCTCCATTTCTTGATTTATTGTCTGACAGAGCTCCAACCTGGACAGTTGCAAAAATTTGATGGCCTGCTGCAGCTGGGGGGTCATTATTATCCGCTGGCTCATCTTTAGTGATTGTTTAAGTTCAAGTGCCATAGTATACCTAATCAAAATCTACAAATTAAAACCTTCCCCTAAATAAACGGACCTGACTACCTCGCTTGCAGCAATCTTTTCAGGTCCACCGGACTCGATGATCTCTCCCTCATTGATAATATAAGCAAGATCACAGACATCCAATGTTTCCCTGACATTATGGTCTGATATCATTACTCCCAAACCCCTTTTCTTAAGCCCTTTAACAATCTGCTTAATATCGTTAATAGCCATAGGATCAATGCCTGCAAATGGCTCATCAAGCAAGATAAATTTTGGATTAGTAATCAGGGCCCTTGTAATTTCCAGTCTTCTCCTCTCACCTCCAGAGAGAGAATGGGCCTTTTGTTTGGCCAAATGGCCTATGCTTAGCTCGGATAAAAGGGACTGAAGAAATGTCTCTCTTTCCTGGACTGGTATATTTATAATCTCCATGATGCCTAAAAGGTTTTGTTCAACGGTAAGTTTTCTGAACACTGATGGCTCCTGGGAGAGATAATTAATCCCCTGCCGGGCCCTTATATACATTGGTTCATGGGTAATATCCCGCCCATTCAAATATATCTGCCCTTCCTTAGTCCTAATCAAGCCAACTATCATATAGAAAGTAGTGGTTTTGCCGGCCCCATTCGGTCCAAGGAGTCCAACAATCTGTCCCCTGTTAACCGCTAAATTTACCCTATTTACAACCGCTCTTCTCCCATAGAATTTAACAAGACCCTTTACCTTCAAAGAACCTCTATTGTCCTCTTCTTTCACTATATCCCTTTTTCCTCCTTAGGGAATATAGTGGCCTTGACCCTTTTCGTTTTACTCCCCTCAATTATACTCCGGTTTTCATTTAAAAACATAATTATCCGGTGCCCTTCTACAAAATCCGGACCTTGTTTAATAGAAGGATTTTTTGTAAGCACAACCTTCTCCTCATTCTGATAAAAAACTGCCTTTCCCGCACGTGCCACACCACCATCAGAGAAATCAATAGTAACATTCCCTAAGGCAATAATCTTCTCTATCCTACTGGAGTCCACATTAGATTCATTTTTGGTGGGATTAGCAAGATAGTATACGATCATCTCCTGGCAATCTACTGCCATATCCTCTCTTTTAGCCCTTACCTTACCTTTAAATACAATTAACTTTTTTTGCTGATCAACCTCAAGCGTATTTGAGTAGATAATAATAGGGTTAGCTGAGGAGACCTTCTTGGATGGCTTGTTTTCTTGAGAAAAGGAATTGATTTGAGGAGGTACCAGAAAAATAAAGGAAATGATTACGCTAAAAGAAAAAATGGAAAGTAAAATCCTCATCTATCAAAGACCTCACCCATAAAGGTTGTACAAACATTTTTCTTCACCGTAAATCTCTTCCTTTTTAGATCAATATAAAGACCATCTCCCTTGACCCTAAAGAAAGGACCAATCACTCTTACAGGCTCATCAGTTTCCACGGATTCATCTTTCTGTCTATAGATTAAAAGGCTTGTTTCTATCTGGTAGCCGTTAGCAGACCTCCCAATCACATCCCCTTTTAGAATAATTTTCCCGCTCTCCCTAAAATAATCACCTTCGTTTCCTTTTATGGTAAAAGTGTTCTTTTTAAGAGAGTCTAATTTTAAGAACACATCTCTTAAGGTCACAATTTGACTTTTATCTAAAAAATGGGCCTCTTTGGCCTTAAGCTCCCATTTTCCTTCGCCATTTTCATAATTCTGGCTATATTTGATATCGGAAATCTTATGGGATTCTACAGGTATAAAATTGGATGTTGTTGAGGAGACCATAATTAAACGTGGTACCTTAAAGAGAAAAAAAGCAGCTATCATCAAAAGAAAAAAAATCCCTGCTATCGGCCACATTATTATAGGAATTTTCTTCATCGATTATACCAGGAGTTAAATTATAAGCAAAGGATAATAATCTATAAACAAATTCGGTTTTATTTGTTTTGTTGGTTTTTCAATTGGCTCTATCCTTCAACTCCGCCTCATCCCCCCCCCTTTTTTTTCTTCCAACTATCCGGTGTATTTCCTTAAGCACCATAAGAAGGGATTCAACTTGCTCAAATGGAAGAGAATTTGGGCCATCAGAGAGGGCTGAATCAGGATCTGGATGGATCTCCAAAAAAATCCCGTCAGCACCAGCTGCTATAGCAGCCCTTGCGAGAGGGGCCGCGAATTCCCTCTGCCCACCGGAAGACTTACCCTGTCCTCCAGGCAATTGTACACCATGGGTGGCATCAAATACAACCGGATATCCAAAATTCTTCATAACAGATATAGATCTCATGTCCACTATCAGGTTATTGTAACCAAAGGATGTTCCCCTTTCTGTCAATAAAATGCTGTTATTACCCCTTGAGATAGCCTTCGAAACAACCTGCTCCATATCCCATGGAGAGAGGAATTGCCCTTTTTTTATATTTATGGGTAAATGAGTTCCGGCTGCCTCTAAGATCAAATCTGTCTGGCGAGATAGAAATGCGGGAATCTGAATAATATCCAAAATCTCTGCTGCCTTTTCAATCTCACTTATCTGATGTATGTCTGATAGAATCGGTAAGCCGACTGTATCCTTTACCTCTTTAAGAATCTCCAATCCTTCATTCAGCCCCGGACCTCTAAAGGAATCAATGGATGTCCGATTGGCCTTATCATAAGAACTCTTGAATATTATTGGAATTTTCACCCTTTGCTCTAATCCCTTTAAAAATCTGGCCACCTTAAGGATTATCTCTTTATTCTCTATCACACATGGACCGGAGATCAAAAATAGGGGGCCATTACCACCAACCGTCAAGTTTCCTATCTTAACCGTGTTAGAATGCCCAGTGCCGAAGCATGGGGATGGTTTCAACATATTATCTGCTTTTTTTTCCATCGGCTATGATTTCCTGTCTGAAGTCTAATAGGGTTTATCTGCGTGGAAACCTTTATTTTTCTTCCTCACGTCTCGGAAATTCTACAACTTATTGAAATTAAAAGTTTTTTTAAGGCCTGAGTTTTTGCCCTGTACTTGCGTTATTGGTTACCTGCCCTGTTGAATAGGGTTCCCT
>CAZMUW010000204.1:0-3450 GCA_964569645.1 uncultured Desulfobacteraceae bacterium
ACTGCACATGCCCCTGAGGTTGCATGTCCCCTCCCATGACCCCGAAGCTCATCAAGAAATTACTGTCTTTAAACACCATTCCCGGTATGATGGTGTGCATTGGCCGTTTGTGTGGTTCCAGCCGGTTTGGGTGACTGGGATCCAGGGAGAATGAATGCCCCCTGTTCTGTAAGATAATACCCGTTCCATCCACGACCATGCCGGAACCAAAGGGCAGGTAGATGCTGCTTATAAAGGAAACTGCATTCCTGTTCTCATCCACGGCCGCAACATAGACGGTGTCTGAATCTCCTGTGTATAAAGAAGGAGAAGGAGGAACCATGGCCTTATTGGGATCAATCTTCCTTTGGCACTGCTTCGCATATTCTTTGGACAGTAACGTATCTACCGGGACGTCTTCAAATTCAGGATCGGTTACAAGGTAGTCTCGATCACTGAATGCAATCTTTTTTGCCTCTATGAGTAGGTGAAGATACTCTGGGCTATTGTGCCCCAGACTGCCGATATCGTAGCCTTCCAGGATATTTAACATTTCCAGGGCAGTAATACCCTGCCCATTTGGAGGCAGTTCATAAATCGTATAACCGCGGTAATCTGTTGAGATGGGTTCTACCCATGTGGTCGTATGTGCCTTAAAATCTTCGGGAGAAAGAAGACCGTTATTCTCCTGGGAAAACGCTACTATGGCCTTACAGATTTCTCCTTCATAAAAGGCTTCAATGCCATCCCGGGCAATCTTGCTATAGGTCCGAGCCAGGTTCCTGTTTCGAAAGACCTGCCCAGGTCGAGGGGCCTTACCATCAATAAGATAGGTTTTTGATGAGCCTTTCTGGGCACGAAGGAGCTCTTCAACACTTTTCCATTCGCCGGCAATGACCTCGGTGACAGGGAATCCATTTTCCGCATAGTATATGGCATCTTCAAATAAATCACTGAGTTCTAGATTTCCATAGCGCTCTACTGCTTGGGCCCATCCATGCAGGGCTCCCGGAACGGTTACCGATAACATGCCTCGCTCAGGCATGGTCTCTATCCCCCTGTCGTGGAACCAGGCTATGTTCGCATGATATGGTGCCCTGCCGCTCGCATTCATGCCCATAACCTTGTTTTCTTTGGCTAAGTAGATCAAGGCAAAGGCGTCGCCGCCGATTCCCACAGAAAAAGGTTCAACCACACTCAAGGTGCTGACCATAGCCACAGCGGCATCCACGGCGTTCCCGCCCCTGGATAAAACCCTGTAGCCAGCAAGTGTTGCCAATTGCTGACTTGATGCAACCATACCACGCGGCCCCATAGCCACTGATCTTTGGGCATGACTGTTATATTCTCGCTTTTGGGTGTATGAGAATTCCATACGTTACTCTCCCAGAATTCTGTTAAAGGTTGACGGTAAAGAATATCTATCAGGAATTAACTCAATTGTATAGGAATTTCCTTTTTTTGGCTGATCATTATGCGAATATCCAGCATCCCGCATCTGGTGCGCCCGAAGGGTGCCAGGTTCAGATTTCTTTTTATCCTGTTAGAATGCCCCGTCCAGAAGTATGGGCATGGTATCCAAACTGATATTCCACTTTTTCATACAGGTTATAATGCCCCGTGTGAAATTCTAACAGGGTTTACTTGCCCTTTTATTTTTCCACTTGACGTGGTTTTTTTTGTGTGATAGGAGAAGGCGCAATTGCCCAAAAGTGACCTTTGTACGGTGAAAAAGACCCAAATAGCAGGCTAATTCTTCAAAAAAAGGAGGTGACGATAGAAATACAAATAGTTTGCTGCTCGAATTAGGCAATTATGCAAATTGCTCTAAACCTTTACCACAATAAACTAAGAAAAGGAGGATAGATATATGGCTTATAATGCAGTTGAAATGAGTGACTGGCAAATCTCAGAAGCAGCTGAAGAGAATATGCCAACACCAGAGGAGTGGCGAGAGAGGCTAGATCTCCAAAAGGATGAGATGCTTCCAATGGGCAGACTGAGCAAGCTCGATTTCATGAAGATCATTGAACGCCTGAAGGATAAACCAGATGGCAAATACATTGAGGTAACCGCTATTACCCCGACGCCGCTGGGTGAAGGCAAGACCACTACAAGCATGGGCCTCATAGAAGGTTTGGGGGAAAGGGGGCTTAATGTAGGGGGATGTATCAGACAGCCCTCTGGAGGTCCCACCATGAATATCAAGGGAAGTGCTGCCGGTGGCGGAAATGCACAACTAATACCTCTTACCGAGTTTTCTATGGGCCTCACCGGTGACATCAATGACATCATGAATGCCCACAACCTGGCCATGGTTGCCGTTACCTCCAGAATGCAACATGAGCGCAACTACAATGATGAGCAACTGGAAAGACTCACCCATATGAGGAGACTGGAGATTGATCCCACGAGAGTGGAGATGGGCTGGATCATGGATTTCTGTGCCCAGAGTCTCCGGAATATCATCATCGGGATGGGTGGTCGTATGGATGGTTTCACCTTCCAATCAAGGTTTGGGATCGCTGTAGGCTCTGAGCTTATGGCCATTCTTTCCATAGTTCGGGACCTTGCGGACCTCCGTGAAAAACTCGATGGCATTACCGTAGCATTTGACAAGAGGGGAAATGTGGTTACCACCAAAGACCTTGAAGTGGGTGGTGCTATGACCGCATGGATGAGGAATACCATTAATCCCACCCTCTGTTGCACAGTAGAGTATCAGCCATGCATGGTTCATGCCGGGCCCTTTGCCAACATTGCTGTCGGACAGTCTTCTATCATTGCTGACCGCATTGGACTCAAGATGTTTGACTACCATGTTACTGAAAGCGGCTTCGGGGCCGATATAGGATTTGAGAAGTTCTGGAATGTCAAATGTCGCTACAGCGGGCTCAAGCCCCATGTATCAGTTCTCACCAGTACCATCAGGGCAATGAAGATGCACGGAGGTGGGCCCAAGGTGGTAGCCGGACTGAAGCTGGCCGAAGAGTACACCAAAGAGAATTTTGGACTACTCGAAAAGGGTCTTTCCAACATGATACACCACATCAATATCATAAAGACCTCAGGAATCAATCCGGTAGTTTGCATCAATGCCTTCCATACTGACACAAAGGATGAGATTGCTATGGTTCGGAAAGCTGCTGAAGCGGCAGGGGCTCGGTGTGCTCTTTCTACCCATTGGGCCGATGGTGGAGATGGGGCCCTGGAGCTTGCGGATGCGGTCAAAGAGGCATGTGAAGACACCACTGAGTTTAATTTCCTATATCCTGTTGAGATGAAACTCAGGGATCGGGTTGAAAAAATAGCCAAGGTGGTATATGGGGCTGACGGCGTAGCGTGGACACCCGAGGCGGAGAATAAGGCAAAAATGCTGGAGTCCGACTCCCAGTACGATGATTACACGACAATGATGGTAAAGACCCACCTGAGCCTCACCCATGACCCGGCTGTAAAGGGTGTGCCCAA
>CAZMUW010000205.1:0-3428 GCA_964569645.1 uncultured Desulfobacteraceae bacterium
ATTGTCATTCCTTTACCACTCAACCACTCAACTATTTTCTACTTAACGAAGTCTGAATACTTAAATACATATCAGATTATATTTAGCTATAAAAGCAAATTATGTGCCAACGGACTCTTACTAAAGGCGGGACGTCTTTAACGTTTTATTTTGTGGGGCAGGGAGACAACCCTGGGCGTAACGTGTAAAGAGGTTAGATTTTTTCCTTGACAGAGAAAGGTTCATTGGATAAAAGTTCAATGATTAATCATTAAGGAAGAAGAGGTCCATATGGAAGCTGATTCAAAACAGGCAAGCAGGACAAAAAAGGATGGATGGATATTTTTTTTATCTGGTTTAGTCGGTGCCCTTATTGTTGGATGGATAGTCTTTCCTGCCCTGCTTTATTCTAAAAAGAGTCAGCCACTGAACTTCAGTCATGCCACTCACGGCCCGGAGTCAGATGCAGGATTGGAATGCGAGGAATGCCATTTCTTTTACGAAGATGGGGCCTTTTCCGGAATCCCTGGAATTAAAAACTGTATGGAGTGTCATGAGGATCCAGAATCCCCTTTAGGTGAGAGCCCGGAAGAAGTAAAGCTTTTTACTGACTATATCGAGCCAGGAAGGGAAATCCCCTGGCTGATCTACTCCCGCCAACCAGATTGCGTATATTTCCCCCACATTGCCCACGTAAATATGGCTGAAATTGAATGCAACGTCTGCCATGGAGATTTTTCTACAAGAAAAAGCCCACCTGTCTATAAGGTTAACAGGCTAACCCGGTACAGTATCGATATCTGGGGGAGAAATATTGCCGGATACAAGAAAAACACATGGGATGGGATGAAGATGGCTGATTGCGCCAAGTGCCATACCCAAAAAGGAAAGGAAGATAACAACGCCTGTTTTGTATGTCATAAATGAGGATAGAGAATATGGGTTTTAGCAGAAGGAATTTTATCAAATTTTTCGCGGGAGGATTAGGAGGAACCCTTTTGTCCCCCCTTCCCTGGAAACTTATGGATGATATAGCCATATGGACCCAGAACTGGTCATGGGTGCCGGTACCGGCTAAAGGAAGATTTTCTACAATAAGCTCTGTCTGCACGCTCTGCCCCGGAGCATGCGGTATCGAGGTCAGGAAGGTTGGTAGCAGGGCAGTAAAGATAGAGGGCAGGCGTGATTATCCGGTAAATCAAGGCGGAATATGCCCCCTCGGAATGGCAGGCCTCCAGATTCTATACAATGAGGGTATGAGGTGGAAGGCACCAATGAAAAGGGTTGGGCCAAGGGGATCTGACAAGTGGAAAGAGATATCCTGGGATGAGGCTATAGATGGGCTGGCTGTCAGGATAAAAGGATTAAGGGATACAGGAAATCCCGAAAAACTGGCTGCTATAGATGGAAATCAGTCTCGCTCTACCATGGCCCTTCTCATTAAAAGACTGCTCAACTCTATCGGAAGCCCTAACTACATGGTTATGCCAAGAGAAGAAGATACCTATGATATGGTTACTTTCCTTATGCAGGGAGGGAAAGGCCCTCAAGCATTTGATCTGGAAAACTCCGATCTTATAGTAAGTTTTGGCTGCTCTCTTTTTGATGGATGGGGAGCCCCTGGAAGGATGCTGAGTGCCTGGAGGGGGTGGGCCAAAAATGGGCCAAAGAATAAGACTTATTTAGTACAGATTGATCCAAGGGCCTCAAATACCGCATCAAAGGCAGATCAATGGCTTGCCCCATTTCCAGGAACAGAGGCGGCCCTGGCCTTGGGAATTGCCCATGTGATTATCAAGGAAAGGTTATATAGTAAAGAATTTATCCAGGATCACACCTTTGGCTTCACTGATTGGTTTGATGCAAATGGGGTTGGACATAGGGGATTTTCGAGGATTGTTTTAGAAAGGTACTCTCCCCGGGTGGTAGAAGGTATCACAGGAATAGGGAGGAAGGTAATTATTGAGGTGGCAAGAAGATTTGCATTAGCAAAGGCCCCTATTGCCCTTGCTGGAAGAGGGAAAGGTCTTTTACCCGGCAGTTTGTATGAATCTATGGCCATACATGCCCTTAATGCATTGGCAGGAAGAGTAAATAAAAAGGGAGGGGTTCTCATAACAGATGATCTTCCTCTGGCCCCATGGTCGGATGTAGAATATGATCCTGTGGCCATAGATGGCCTTAAAAAGGAACGGGTAGATCTTGCCGGAACGTCACGATACCCATTTACCAGGAGCCTCATACATAAGTTTTCAGAGGCGATAACCAGCAGTCAAGGCTCCCCTGTTGATACCCTTCTACTATGTTCTGCAAATCCTGTCCATACCATCCCGGACAGCCAGAGTTTTATCGGGGCAATGGCAAAGATACCCTTTATTGTGAGCCTCTCTCCATTTATGGATGAAACCTCGGCTATGGCAGATCTGATACTCCCAGATCATACCCATCTTGAAAAGATGGTTGATATTGTATGGCCAACCGGGATCCAGTACCCCCTTTATGCCCTTTCTCAGCCAGTGGTAAAACCAATTTACAGGACGAGACACAGTGGGGATGTGGTGATATCCCTGGCAAAAAGAATAGGCGGACCAGTTGCCGGATCCTTTCAGTGGGCTAATTTTGAAGATGCCTTAAAGGAAAGGGGCAGGGGGCTTTATGATTCAGGTAAGGGGAAGACATCATACCATGAATCTGAGCCGGTCTGGAAAGGATTGGCTAAAAAAGGTAGCGTGAGCCCAACATATCCATCCTTCAAATCAATGTGGGAAGAGATTAAGGAAAATGGAGCCTGGTATATCCCTTCCCACTCCTTTGGTAGATGGTCGGATATCTTTCAAACGCAAAGTAAAAAATTTGAATTTTTCTCCACACATATAGAAGTAGCCCTTAAGGCCTATTCAAAAGGAAAATCCTTTGACGATGCCCTCTTACATCTGGGCATAAGCTCCAGGGGAGATGAGGTATATATGCCCCACTATGAGGAGATAAAATCAAGTGCCAATGAGAAGGAATATCCCTTGCTTCTTTTCCCCATTGAATTGATAAACCTGGCAAGTGAGTGGATAGGGAATCCACCATTCTTGAATAAAACACTTTTCGACCATCAGCTAAAAGAAGGGGACCTCTTTGTGGAAGTTAATCCAGGGACAGCATCGAAATATGGTCTAAAGGAGGGCTCAAAGGCGGTTTTAAGCTCCCCTAAGGGTGAGTTAAGGGTAAGGACTCATCTTTTTGAAGGAGCCATGCCCGGTGTTATCTTTATCCCTCTTGGTCTTGGACACACTGCATATGATAAATACCTAAAGGGAAAGGGCGTCAATCCCAATAAGATAATTGATCCGATTGAAGATCCCTTAAGCGGGCACCCTGTCTGGTGGAATACCAGGGTTAAGGTGATCAAGTTAAGTGCCTAAAGTTTAAAGTGCCTAAAGTGCCTAAATTTAAAGGAA
>CAZMUW010000206.1:0-3399 GCA_964569645.1 uncultured Desulfobacteraceae bacterium
ACCTGATTCAATATGCATTAGCTATAGACAGAGACAATGAACATGTTGCCCATCTCTATGAGCCTTTTCATCCCGCTGTTTTGAGGATGATACACCAGGTGGTCGATGCGGGCAATAAGGAGGGAATTGAGGTATCCCTGTGTGGTGAAATAGCCGGTGATCCTCTTTCTATTTTGATACTCCTTTCTTTGGGATTGAAGGAGTTTAGCATGAATATCGGCTCTATCCCACTGATTAAGAAAATGATTAGAATGTTACCATTAAGGGGGGTAAGGGACGGTTTTACGGGAATATTACAGTTATCTACCAGTAAGAAGGTTGAGGATTTTGTTTTAAAAAAGGCAAAGTCTCTCCTGCCCGATATTTTTGAGGAAGATGTTTTCAGGTATAGGTCCCATGGCACTACCTAAGCAGGTGGGAGATGGAGAAAAAGATTGTTTGTCAGAATAGAAAGGCTAGATATGATTATATTATTGATGAGATTTATGAGGCGGGAATTGTTCTTGTGGGACCGGAGGTTAAATCTTTGAGGGAGGGACGTGCCAGTCTGAAGGAGAGCTATGCAAGGGTTAAGGATGGGGAGCTCTTCTTGCACAATATGCATGTTACACCTTATCCTTTTGCACACCATCTAAATATTGATCCCACGAGGATAAGAAAGCTTCTCATGCAAAAGAGAGAGATTAAGAGGTTGATAGGAAAGACGGAGGAAAAGGGATATTCTTTAATCCCCTTATCGCTATATCTTTCGAGAGGAATAATCAAGGTTGGGCTTGCCCTGGCTAAGGGGAAGAAAAAATATGATAAGAGATATATTTTAAAAGAAAAGGAGATGAAAAGGGAGTTAAACCAACTGAAAAAGAAAGATCGCTATTGAACAATACATTAGACATCGTCAAATGGTTGAGTAGTTAATTAGTTGTTATTACTAAGATCTTGAGCATAAGCGGGAAAATTGGACATTTGACTTTTGGTCTCAGATAACATGTTGATACTATTGTCATTTCTTCACCACTCAACCACTCAACTATTTTCTACTTAACGAAGTCTTTATATATTGTCTTTAATAGATATTTATGGTTTAATAGAAAAAGTTCATTGAAAATTGGGGGCGAAACGGCTTCGACGGGGGTAAAGAAGCTTAGGCTGCATACCGAGGTTCTGTTTGCTCGTTAAACAGGCAGAAAATATATAAACGCAGACGACTATGCGTATGCCTTAGCCGCATAAAATGGCTAACGTCCTGCCGTTCTTTCCTGTGAGAATGGATTTGGGCGTCGACTAGCAGGATAGCTTACCTGAGAAACCTGAATCTCAGGGAGGCGAAATTTTTTCAGGGTAGTCCTTCAGTCACCTAGCCCGAGAGGGGCCTTAAGGGCGAATGTTAAATTTCGGGCTATGTATGTAGAGGCTTAAGTGGAATATTTCCGGACGGGGGTTCGACTCCCCCCGCCTCCACCATCACACACTCTCTTGGTGTAAAACTGGCGTAAATTTGCCAGTTTTTTTTATGTATTCCTCCATAAATTTATAGTATAGGAAATCCCATTTTTAAACCAACAAAAACTGGCCCAAAGCATGTGATGATCATTTTTGTTCCTTTAACTTTAGGCACTTTAGGCACTTTAAACTTTAGGCACTTAACTTGAGAGCCATCTCATCCCAGATTCTCCCCAGAGGATATCATCTTCGCATTCCAGTTCAGCAGGTCTTTTGGACCCTAATGCCCTTGCTTTTCTGGTTTGTTGTCTTTCAAAATCCTCTATTGATGCAGGAATGATAAAATCATTGGAAAGAAAAAAAGATCTAAAGTTTTTAATCAATTTGCCGATAATAAAAATAATAGATAATAGATTCGTTTGCTGAAGGGCAGACCATCCGAAAGGTTGGGGCGCAAAGCCACCGGCTTAAGTCCTTTAGATAAGGATATGGTAGCGGGGCTGCTATGTAAATGCAATAACAAGTGCAATAAAAGCCCGCTTCTCCCTTTCAGATGCGGGTTTTTTTATGGCATCTTTTCATAGATAGCGCAAAGGGCGGCACCGCAGCCCATGACGAGATAGCGAGCCCCCTGGTGCACAAGGCTCAAAATAACTTAGAGGAGGCCAATTAGCTATGATAGATGAAATCAATGCTGCTACGCCAGCACCGAATGCCTTTCCTAATGATGTCCAAAAAACCAGGGAAGAGGTATCTAATGTCCAGGCCGAAGAGACTTCTAACGTAAATTCGACCGAGAAGGCAGAGCGTAATGAAAAGAGCTCTAATGCTCAGGCCGAAGAGACAGACCATATGGAGCCGGCCCAAAGAGACAATGAGGCCAATGAAAAATCCCCTACAGCCCGGAATGTATCGCGTGGGACAATCGTGGATGTTTTGGGATGATATAAAGAACTTGCCGTTACAGAAAATCCTTAAACAGTCAAGTTCTACCTATAAAAGATATCGATAAAGGCAGACTATTCGAAAGGATAGGACGCAAAGCCTCCGGCATAATACCAGGTCGCAATCATGTCATTGCGAGGAGCGGAGCGACCTGCCGGCAGGCAGGCGTGGCAATCTATCTTATTGAGCCCGCTTCACTGAGTTTATGCTGAGCAACGAAGTATTCCCAATGACGTTTCTAGATAGTAGCCGTTTGAATGCACCTTGGTATAAGTCCCTTTCCCTTCTTTTTCTCCTATTTTTATCTTATTCCCAGGCCTTTTTCCCATCAGCAATATCCAGTAGGGAAAGGCGCCTATCCTCTTCGAGCATCACAGGCTTCTTAGAGCGACGATTTTACGCCCAAAAATAGTGCTTTAAGTCCTGAAAACACACGTTTTTAGAACGTTTGATCAGTGATATTAGCGGGATAGCTTAGTCCGACCCCCGCCCCCCAATGAGAAGATTTTTAGAAACCATTAAATACACTAAAGGATTTATATTTTTTATCGTGTCTTTCGTGTGTTTGGTGGTCTAAGTATTTCCCAGTGGCCGCCCTTGTCCGGTCCGGCCCTTTTTATCAGATTCATTGCTTTTAATTTAATAGTACAGGAAATCCGATTTTTCACCCCCTCCCAAAACCTCCCCCTTGAAGGCTGAGCCGTGCACACACTTGGCACAGGGGGAATGTAAGTATTGGGTTTTAATGAAACTTTTTTAAACCGCAGAATATTGAACAAGGAATATCGAATGTCGAAGTGAACACTTCATAATTCTGCGGTTCCTTGTTCGACATTCGATATTCAATGTTTTTAGATAGTTAGGACCACATCGAAAATTACCTTCTGTGTCTAGTGTGTATAAAGACCAGCCCTTGAAGGGGGAGGGCAGGGTGTTGATGATAACTTGATAGTATAGGGAATCCCATTTTTAAACCAATAAAAACTGGCCCAAAGCATGTGATGGTCATTTTTA
>CAZMUW010000207.1:0-3381 GCA_964569645.1 uncultured Desulfobacteraceae bacterium
AAGGCCGATAAGATAAATTTTGGACTGACCCTTGCAGAGCATGGTACCCTGATAGACCTTATGTTTGGGGGATACTGGATCCTGTTTATTCCGGCTAAATCAGCAGCAGCGTAGCTACACCAACTACAGAGGAAGGCCGTAATCTTTGGTTGCCAATCATTCATTTTTCGCCCCTTCGCTTAAAAGTGTTTGTTGTGTTTGTTGTGTTCCTTGCGTTTTTGCTGCCTCCTGCTTACTCCCTACTGGGTACTTCTTCAGGCACTTTAGCGCACTTAAATAATGGTTGAGTAGTCAAATGGTTGATTAGTTGAGTAGTAAACGGTTTAACCACTCAACAACTTAACCACTCAACAAATCAGCTAATCATAGCCATAATCTGGCCCTCATCAAACCCATTGAGGTGCATGGCGCCGGATCTGCATGAGGCAACACAGAGCCCGCAACCCTTGCAAAGCACTGGGTTTATCTCTGCCAGACCTGTTTTTTCATCGAATCCAGGTGCCTGATATGGACAGATGGCCACACAGATCCCACAACTGCTGCAATAATCTGCATTTACAACAGCCACTGTTCCACTACTATGAATAGTCTTCTGTGCAAGCAATGTCACAGCCCTTGATGCGGCTGCCTGGGCCTGGGAAATTGACTCATCAATGGACTTCGGGGAATGGGCAAGACCACACAAGAAGACACCATCTGTTGCAAAATCAACTGGCCTGAGTTTTACATGGGCCTCAACAAAGAAACCGTCTTGATTTAACGGTATCTTAAATAGCTGGGCTAAGGAGTCTTCATCCGTGCGTACTATGGCAGATGCAAGAACCAAAAGATCAGGCCTGATCTGTACCTCCCGCTTCAGTGTATAATCAGTAAACCTGATATTGAGCTCTTCATTAATCGTATCTACCGTCAATTCTCTTTCATTATCAAACCTAATAAAGACTACCCCCTTTTCCCGGGCCTTTCTGTAAAGGTTCTCCCTGAGCCCATAGGTCCTCATATCCCTGTGGAGGATAAAGACTCGCATATCCGGATTCATCTCTTTTAGGTGCAGGGCACTTACCACTGAGTGGGTACAGCATACCCGTGAACAATAGGGGCTCTCTGGTATCCGGGAGCCAACACACTGGATAAATACACAGGTGTCTACCTTCTGTAGTATTTTATCCTCTTCTGTGAATAACCGATCCAGCTCCAGGGAGGTCACGACCCGTGGATCTTTCCCATAGAGATACTCATCAGGCTTGAGCTCGGTTGCCCCTGTTGCAATAATCGTAATCCCATGGTCAAGTTGCTTCTCTTCTCCGTCAAAGAGGATGGTGGTGGTGAAGTTTCCCACAAATCCATCCACCTCTTTGATCTCTGCGGTTAGAAAGGTCTCAATCCTTTCATCTGATTGGATACCGGCGATAAGGGCTTTCAGGTTTTTCCGGATATCCTCTCCCTTCCATGTCTGATAGAGACTCAGGGCATTTCCCCCTAACCGATCAGACCTTTCAATGAGATAGGTCTTGTAGCCTTGGGCAGCAAGATTCTGTGCAGCAGTCATGCCTGCTATCCCACCACCGATTACCAGGGCAGCCTGATTTATCTCCAGCTCAACCTCTTCTAATGGCTCAAGCAAGGCCACCTTTTCAGTTGTCATCCTTAAGAGATCCTTTGCCTTTTCAGTTGCCTCGTCAGGATGGTCAGCGTGGACCCAGGAGCACTGGTTTCTAATGTTTGCCATCTCAAAGAGGTACTTGTTGATCCCTGCATTTCTGACGGTCTCCTGAAAGAGGGCCTCATGGGTCTGGGGTGTGCAGGAGGCAACAACGACCCGGTTTAACTTGTGCTCCTCGATGGCCTTGGTGATAGTCTCCTGGGTGTCCTGAGAGCAGCTAAAGAGATTTTCATCGACATATTCAACAAAGGGCAGGGTCTTTGCGTAGCTGGCAACAGAGGGGACATCTACCACACCTGCTATGTTGATACCACACTGGCAGACAAAGACCCCGATCCGTGGTCTCGCACCCTTTATCTCAATGTCGGGTATCTCCGGGGGTAGCTCCTTTTTCCTGGTGCAGGTGAATCTGGCCTCTGACAGAAGGGCACCTGCTCTTGCAGCAGCGGCACTTCCATCGGTGACAGAGATGGGGATATCTTTGGGGGATTGGAAACAGCCGGAGACAAAGATGCCGGCCCTTGAGGTCTGGACAGGAGAAAAGCTGTTGGTTTCCGGAAAACTATATGAATCAAGACTAATACCCAGCCTTATGGCAAGGTCTCCCAATTTCTCCGGTACAGAGAAACCCACGGATAGCACTACCATATCAAACGCTTCTTCAACCCTTCTTCCCCCTTCGTCCATATACCTTATAAGAAGATTTCCAGAACCATCTATCTCATCTATGTTCGTAATCTTTGATTTTATGAAACGCACCCCTTCTTTGTCCCTGGCCCGGTTATAATACCTTTCAAAATCTTTACCGGATGTCCTCACATCTATATAGAATATAGCGGTATCAAGGGCTCCCTTCTTATGATCTTTGGCCACCATGGCCTCTTTTATGGCATGGGTACAGCAAACTGCCGAACAATAAGGATTGGCACCAGGATGCACATCTCTTGAGCCGATACATTGAAGCCATGCGATCTTTTCAGGCTCCATCTTATCAGAGGGCCTGATCAGATGGCCCCGGTAAGGGCCGGAGGCAGCAAGAATTCGTTCAAACTCCACACTGGTCACGATGTTGGGTGATCTGTTGTATCCGTAGGTATCGTGGATAGCTGGATCAAATGTCTCAAATCCAGGGCAAAGAATGATTGAGCCGACATGAAGGGTTAAATCTTTTTCTTTTTCCTCAAAATTGATGGCCCCACTGGGACAGAACTTTTCACAGGCCTTGCATTTAGCTTTTTGGAAAAAAATACAATTTGGGGCGTCAATGGCGTATTTAAGGGGGACAGCCTGTGGATATTTTATGTATATTGCCTTTCTCTTATCAAGTTCCTCATTATATTCATCATCAACCTTTCTGGGACACTTTTCAGCACACAACCCACAGGCAATACATTTATTGAGATCAACGTATCGGGGGTATTGGATAACCTTAACCTCAAAGTTTCCCTCATCTCCCTTTACGCTCTGCACATCTGAAAGGGTGAGCAGCTCAATATTGATGTGCCGGCCGACCTCGACCAGTTTGGGTGAGATAACTCACATGGCACAGTCATTGGTGGGAAAGGTCTTATCCAGCTGGGACATAACACCGCCTATGGATGAGGAGCCTTCAACAAGATAGACATAGTAGCCAGAGTCAGCCAGATCCAGAGCGGTCTGCATTCCGGTGATACCTCCACCTACCACCATCACTGATCCAATCTTATCTTTCGCCATCT
>CAZMUW010000208.1:0-3378 GCA_964569645.1 uncultured Desulfobacteraceae bacterium
GGAGCAGGAATCCAGTGATTAGTCACAAAATATAATCTACCCCAACTTATTGAGAACTTACGAAATTTGGGGTAAAAATGGCTTGACACTTCCACTTTGCACGGTATAATAAGAACATGATTCCCAGAATGATCGATATTCCTTTTAAAAGAAAGAGTGTTTTTCTGTTCGGTCCAAGGCAGGTGGGCAAGAGTACGCTGGTTAAGCATCTGATTGCTGATATGGATTACCTTGAGATTGATCTTTTGAAAGGTGATACCATTTTAAAATACAAGAAAAACCCGGGCCTCTTGATAAATGAAATAGAGTTTCTAGCAAAGACTAAAGACAGGTTCTTTGTATTTATAGACGAGATACAAAAATGTCCTGAGCTCTTGAATGATGTGCATTATCTTATTGAAAAATTTAGAGGAAAGGTCTTTTTTGTCTTAACAGGGTCGAGCGCGCGAAAGCTGAAAAGAGTATCCGTGAATATGCTGGCCGGAAGGGCTTGGCAATTTTTCCTGTTCCCATTCACTCATGTTGAGCTTGGCGAAAGATTCAATCTCGATGATATCCTGCTTCGAGGGGCGCTCCCGCCGGTAATTGATGAGTCTCTTGAAGATGGGTTTCGAACGTTGACAGCTTATGCACAGACTTATCTTAAAGAGGAAATTCTTGACGAAGCAATCGTTAGAAATATTGGGGCATTCAGCCGGTTTTTGGACATGGCAGCCGACCAGAGTGGAAAGATTGTCAACTTTTCGAACATAGCACGGGAAACCGGAGTGAGCGCCAAAACCATAAAAGGTTACTACCAGATACTTGAAGATACACTGATTGCCATAAAACTGGAACCCTATCTGAAAAGCGCCCGAAAAAGGCTCACCATGCATCCGAAATACTATCTGTTTGATATTGGTGTTGTCAATGCGATAAATGGAAGAACATCCATGTCATCTGTTAAAGGGACAACTGTATATGGAATGCTCTTTGAACATTTTATCGTACTGGAGACCTATCGTCTGATCTGTTATGCTGAGAAACCCTTTCGAGTCTTTCACTGGAGATCTTCACATGGGGCGGAGGTGGACCTAATTGTAGAGGTGGGCGATGACTTATGGGCAATTGAAATCAAGTCTTCACCGATAGTCAGATCAGGCGTTCTCAGGGGGCTGAGATCGTTTATGGAAGATCATCCCAATGCCAGACCTTTGTGCGTTTCTACATGCGATACGCCATACATGGCGGGAGATATCCCTGTAATCCCCTGGAAAACATTTTTCAGGGAAGACTATTTGAATTTAGTTTAGAGAAGACAAAGGGGTCATCACTATGCCGCTATGTTTGGGAATAAATTGTACGGATTTGGCAAAACGTTTTAAATGAGCCAGCCCGGAGTGGGATATATTGTAAATAGAGGAGAAAAAATCGCTAAAAAGCGAACTTAGGGGCTTCGCCCCAATTGGAATGTTGGAATAATGGAATGTTGGAATAATGGGTTTTGGAAAAATGGGACAGTGGTTTATTGTTAAGATATCTCTTGATAGGTAAGTTAAAAATGAGTAAATTCCTTTGAAAAATCAACATTCCACTATTCCATTATTCCATGTGCGAGGCAAAAGCTCAGGCCCTATAAAATTCCTTTAATTCCAATAAGTTGTAGAATTTCCGAGACGTTACCGGCTGATAGAATAATTAAAACCCAAAAACGTTGGGTAGTCATCGCCGGAATATTATTCGCAATTCTCATTGCCATGATCTTATCCTCCTTGATAGTTAGTTAATGGGTTGATTAGTTGAATGGTCAAATAGTTAAATGCTCGCTGACCATTGCCTACTAATCGTTCTAATTTTGGCATCCTTGCCAAATCATTTTTAGACCTTTTCTTTGGCATATACGCAGCGTGCATACTATTTACCCCGTTAAATGTTTACCCCCGTGGAATGTTTATTATTCCCCTGGGACTTACTGCCTACTGCCTACTGCCTACTGCTTACTGCCTTCCTCACCTCCCTTCTTCGTTGATTTTTCTTTTAGTTAAGTATTCTTATCAGCAGGTGCAGGATTAACTTTAGGGAAAAAGTGCAAAACGCCCCTCTCCAGTGAAGAAAGAAGTGAGTTTAATGAACTGAAGTCTAATGAACTAAAAGGGAGGGGAATTGATATTGGGAGGGAATATGCTTTTTTGTGGACGGAAAAAGGTTAAACCCTTACCCAGAAATGAGGTTTTTGCAAAATTTCCGATCTCGTCTAAGAACACATGGAGATCGCCTAAGTTTTCTGGAGCTCAGCTACCAGTCGCTTGATTTTTTCAGTATTCAGATTCACGATAGCATCTCCAACAGAAAAACCTTGGTTTAAAATCCAGTAGCATCCTCAATGACGAAGAGCAATTCAATGTTCTATTCATCTTGCTTCTTTATCAATCCTTTTCAAATGCTCAAGGAATTGAAGAACCTCGTTCTTCATCATTTTATGGGCTTTCTCCAACTTCAGTGCTACAATTCGCTCTTTTTCCCAATCCAGCTCATAGGAGTAACTATGCCGGAATTTGTGCCGAAACCCCCTGAAGTCCTCCAAGATGAGGTAAAGTTCATCACTAATCACCCGAGGGCGAAAGCCTCTTATTTCCAATTTCATTCTCTTGAGGATGTTTCTATGCCAGGAATTTGCCTGTAATTCATTCTCGAAGAAAAGTGCGATGTTTCGGAAGATGTTTTCACAGCCCTAATCATTCTCCTAAGCTTGGAAAGTTCGTCTAAAATGTCAGCAGACAGAAGCTCAATATTATACTTCATAGAAGATCTCTCCGCGGTTTTTGATCTTGGACACAAAATCGGGGTCATCTGACTGGTCGTGCAGATCCACAGAAAAACCGCTCACCTCTTCAAGATCACGTCTGAGGGACCAGAATTGTGCTCCAGAAACCTCCTCAACATAAACGTCAATATCAGATCCAGGTGAACAGACCCCATGTAACACAGAGCCAAATATATAGGCCTTTCCTATACCGTAGCGCGCAAATACATCATGGAAGGCAGGCAATATATCCTTTCGATGCTGCGCTTCTAAACGCCTCTTCTCGTTTTCTTTTTCTATTCGAATCAGCCATTTCTCAAACATAGCGACATCTCCAGTCAGGCTTTGGACGATAGATCATTTCAAATGCTTTTTGGTTATTATAGGTTTTCAGATAATAAATTTCAAATTTCTGGCATGAACAACTCTCGTAACCATATTGAATTACAGCAAAATGGGGCTGGACCTAAATCCAAAATTCAAAATCAAAAATCTGAAATAATATAGTTATTGGTTATACGAATAACAATTAACTATTGACAATTAAACATCTTTTATAGCCTTAAGGTCAAGTATTTTTCTATTTCAATTCAAAT
>CAZMUW010000209.1:0-3377 GCA_964569645.1 uncultured Desulfobacteraceae bacterium
CAGTTGAACCGGGTTCCCTTCCAGGGTGTTCAACCGGGGTGTCCTCTGAACGTCTAAGCGGAAACCAGGTACAGAAAATGCAGGACAAACGTATTTTAGGAACTGTTGGAAGAACCTTGCTAATCGCAAAAAGATCAGAATGAAGCAGTGCCCGCTCCCGGTAACTTTAATAGCATTGCAAGATAGATCAAGGATCTCAGATGTCTGTCAATAGATAAGGTTTGACCCCCTTGACTATTCAATAAGGTCACAAGGCACCAACCCCCTTTTCGAACGGATGGTCTACGCGGAAAAGCTGTAGGCGACTGCGGATGGCTCACCTAACAAGCGGATCAACCTGACTCGCTTCGCTTGCAGGTTATCCGCAAACCGTTATGCTGAGCTAGCGATTAGCTGCTATGATTGTGCAAAAATGAAAGGCCAAAAAACTTAAGTATTGTGATACAAATCTATACTTTTCCCACCTGAAAAACATAATGGCATTACGGTAAATCATTCCATAAATCACCATTCTCATTTTCTTGGACTAATAGAGATTTGACCCGACATCATGCCTTAGATTCTTCATTGACACACAACCGTAATTCCTCTATATTCCGTCCCTGAAATAGTAAGTTCTTATCGACTGGGAGTTAGCAAACAGATGCCAATTTTTAATAGGACAAAGATTCGTCTCGATGTGCTCAAACTCATAGACGAGCTCCAAAAGGATCAAAGGATGGGTATTTCCCGGTTTCTTCAGTGCAAAGAGAACCAGGGCATCGACTTCCAGGCCCTTTGGAAAAAAGTGATGTATGGAAATGCCCTCTTTTTTAAAAACAAGGGAGTGAATGAAGAGCTATCTGGCTTAGTGACCCGAGAAGAAATGATTTTTTTAGCTAAATTACATCGATTTACCTCTGATTATGTGGCCGATATCGAGCAAAAAACCTACCCCATCCCCAAAGACGTGAAGGTGGAGACAATTGATGCAGGAGGCGTCCCGGCAGAATGGCAATCCGTCCCTGGCGCAATAGAAGACCGAGTCTTATTATACCTCCACGGAGGAGGTTGGATATTAGGTTCTCCGGATAATCACCGCTTGCTCACAATTACCCTGGGAAAGGCTGCAAAGATGCGCGTGCTGAGTGTGGACTACCGCCTCGCCCCTGAACATCCGTATCCTGCGCCACTGGAAGATTGCACTGCCGTGTACAATTGGCTCCTGTCAACGGGCATTAAGCCCGAGAATATAATTATCGCCGGAGACTCCGCAGGGGGCAGTCTAACGCTCACAACACTAATAAAATTGCGATATGATGGAGTACCTTTGCCTGTTGGGGCAGTCGGTCTTTCACCAAGTACAGACATTACATGCTCTGATGATTCGTATTTCGAAAATGGTGAGACTGATCCAATTTTAGCGGATATCGGACTTTTTTGGTGGATCACAGCATACCTGGCAGGAGCAGATCCCAGTGATCCCCTGGTTTCCCCTCTATTCGCAGATCTAAAAGGTCTACCGCCACTGCTTTTTCAAGTGAGTACATGTGAGATGCTCTATTGTGATTCCACGCGATTTGTTGACAGGGCCAAGGCCGCAGGGGTCGATGTTACGCTGGAAACATGGGATGATATGCTTCATGTATTTCATGGTTTCGGATTGCACGAATTACCTGAAGCAAAAGAAGCCATAGCCCACATCGGCGAGTTTGTCCAAAAACGATTCAACTAAAACCATCCATTGCAATCAGTTTTCTTAGAGAGAAGGGGAAGGCGAAGCTTCGCTAGTCATGATTTAGTGAATACGTGAATCATCTTTTCACCCGTTTCTCTGAAGACCATTCCTTTTTCCTCAAGGTATCTCAAGTGAGCAATAGCCTCTCCGGTGGCAAACCACTTTTGTGCTACCGGGAATTGCCCCCAAGACTCACAGTTTATATCCCAGGCCATCTCTGAGGCAACCTGAAATGCATTCTTTGAACCCTTGCTCAGGATTAAGAGGACTTCATCAGCCCTCCTCTGGTGATGTAGTTTCAATTCTTTGATTCTTTCTTTATAGTCCCTGAAAAGACGCCTGTGTCCAGGCAATACGAGATTAACCTCCAACTCATAAACCTTGTCCAGACTGGTCAGATAATTCTTCAGTGGATTCTCCTTATCCGACCAACATTGGATGTTGGGCGTTATGTCATTGAGAATATGGTCTCCGGAGACAAGAGTCTTTTTGGCGTGCTCGTATAGGCAGGTATGACCTCTGGTATGACCGGGAGTCTCCACGCATTTGAATAGGTAATCCCCAATAATGATTGTGTCTCCATCTTCTAAGATACTCAGTTCAGGAATCCGCTCTGGGCTGTACTTAAAGCCGGGATGGCTATGAAGGGCCGCTCGAAGCTCATCTTCTGGAAAACCATTCATCCTGGCATAGTAAACCATGGATTCCCAGCCACTCCAGGCCTCAATGATTTCTGCATCAGGCCGGTTAAAGTATATCTTGCCGGTATCCGTGAGCAGCCTTGAGACAAGTCCAAAATGATCGGCATGCAGATGGGTAATGAAAAAGTCAGTCTTCTCTAAATCCACGTCCAGTTCTCGCAGACCAGTCTGCATTGCCCTGAGGCACTCTTCTCGATTCAACCCCGTATCAATGATCAAATTTCTCTCCGGGGCCCTTATCACATAAGAATTGAGGGATTTGAGGGGACTCTCGGGCAGGGGAATTTCGATTCGAAATAGATTGGGTAGAACCTCTTCAATCATGTACTCACTCCTTCCGTTTGCAAGACCTGACCCCGATTTCGTTAACGCCCCTTCCACTGGGGTGGGCGTTTTTCGGTGAAAGCCTTCGGGCCTTCGATGAGGTCCTCGGAATTGTGCATCTTTGCCATTCCAGGAAAGACCCTGGGAATAGCCTCCTCTAAGGGCAGGTTAAGGCCCTTGATGGTTGCCTCTTTGCTTGCCCGGATAGCCAGGGGGGCACCTTTCATGATCTCATTCGCCCACTTTTCAGCGGTAGGTATCAGGTCCTCCAAAGGAACAACCTCATTAACGATACCATATTGCAAGGCTTCCTGGGCCGTGATGCGTTTGGAGGTCATGATCATGCCCATGGCCAGGTGATAGGGGATCTGCCGGGGCAGACGGTGCACACCACCGGCACCGGGCATGAGCCCGACCCGGGGCTCAGGAAAACCTAAGCCGGCGCTTTCCGCAGCAATTATAATGTCACAGGCAAGGGCGATCTCGAAGCCGCCGCCGAGCGCCAGGCCGTTGACCGCAGCGATAAAGGGCTTGAAACAGTCGAACCGGGACGTGTTTCCTCCGAAACCACCCTTGATTTCTTCCGCTGCCCTGGCCACGGCCTCAGCGCCATGCCGGGTCTGATACTTCAAGTC
>CAZMUW010000210.1:0-3354 GCA_964569645.1 uncultured Desulfobacteraceae bacterium
TTCCAAGATACCCTGTTTTTCTGCCTTCGGGCTATAAGCGGGAATTGCTGGCCTGGCGCCTGGGACAACATGGAGCTCACCCGAAAGAAGAACTGAGCATATCGTTAAGCTTAAACCTGAATTGTGCTCACTGGATATAGGCTCAATGAATTTTGGAGTACGCGTCTTTGCAAATGTTCTGCCACATGTGGAAGAAATGGCAAGACGGATCAAGGAAGCAGGTGTTAAGCCAGAGCTGGAAGTTTTTGACATGGGGCATATAGCAATAGGTCACAGCCTTCTGGAAAAAGGGGTTGTGGAACGCCCTCCCATCTTTCAATTATGCCTGGGCGTTCAGTGGGGAATACCTGCAAACTCAAAGAACATGCTGCTGATGAGAGAAGCCCTTCCCTCTGACGCAATTTGGGCGGGATTTGCAATAGGTCCTGCCAGTTTTCCCATGGTTGCCCAATCTGCGTTGCTTGGGGGTAACGTGCGGGTTGGCTTTGAGGATAATTTTTACCTTGGCCGTGGAACCCGTGCCAAAAGCAATGCTCAACTGGTGGAAAAGGCGGTTGACATATTAAAAACATTGGATAAAGAACCCGCATCACCCCAGGAAGCAAGGGAAATGCTTGCCTTAACATGATAAAAAACTTCTCGGGAACTTAGGGGGAAATGTTTTTTAATTGCCTATTAGGTGGAAAAGGGCTGAAAGATAACATTCAAATTAGAAATAGGAGGTGGCAATGAGAACCAAAGACCAGTGGCTTGAAGGTATAAAAAAGATGAAGAGAAACCTCTATATGGGCGGGGAAAAGATCGGCCGTGACGACGAGCATTTCATACCCGTTTTTAATATCATGGGAACAACCTTCGAGTATGCCTCTAAGCCCGAATACGAAGACCTGATGACGGCAACCTCTCACCTCACCGGGGAAAAAATCAATAGATTCTGTCACATTCATCAAAACACAGACGATCTTCACAGGAAACAGGACATGACCCGTATGATCTGCCGGGTTGTCGGCGGGTGCATCCAGAGGTGTATGGGGATTGATGCAGTAAATGCGATCTACACGGTATCCTATGAGGCGGACAAGGAAAATAACGGGGCCACTGCATATCACGAAAACTTCAAAAATTGGCTGGAGTTCTTTCAAAGAGAAGACCTGGCTGGATGTTGTGCTCAAACGGATGTAAAAGGCGATAGAATGAAACGACCCAGTGATCAACCAGATCCGGATTCCTATGTCCATGTGGTTGAACGAAAGAGTGATGGGATTGTGGTGCGAGGTTGTAAGCTGCATATCTCCGAGGCAGCTATTGCGGATGAGATACTGGTTGTACCTACTAGAGCACTACGGGAGGCTGATAAGGACTATGCTGTTTCCTTTGCTGTACCAGGTGATTGGGACGGTGTAAAGCACTTGTTAACCATACATAGCTATCGTGACCGAAAATACTTTCCAAAGGGATTCAATGGGGGAAGCTGTGATTCTTATGTGATCTTTGATGATGTCTTTATCCCATGGGAAAGGGTTTTTCTCTGCGGAGAATATATACATGGAGGAATCTTGGCACTGCTATTCGCCCTTTTTCACCGTCATAGTTATTCCGGCTGCAAACCGGCTTTAGGTGATATTTTGCTCGGCACCTGTGCTCTTGCAGCGGATGCTAACGGCATTGCAAAAGCAAAGCATGTCACAGATAAGTATGCAGAGATAATTATGATCGCTGAGCTGGGTTATGCAGCAGGGTTCACTGCATCAGCAATGGGCAAGCCGGAGCTCTATGTTCCTGGGGTTGGTATGAGACCGTATGGTCCAGGCAACTATATCCCGAATTCTATTTTTTGTAACGTTGGTCGTTGTTTGACTGGGGAGGCTGTCTACCACGAAATGGAACTCCTGGCGGATATTTCCGGTGGGATGCCGGCCACATTCCCTTACGAAGGTGAATTTGTCAATCCGGAGGTTAAGGAATTCGCCAAAAAATATACGACGAGAACCTCTGCCATGTCACCGGAAAACCAGGCCCAATTGTGGCGACATATTGGTGACATTGCTTGTTCTGCTAAAGGAGGAATTTCATGTTTTGGGGCTTTACACGGTGGTGGGTCGCCAAGGATGGAAAAGATAGCGATAACCTCCCAGTATGATATCGATTCTCGTAAGGAGATAGTAAGAAGAATAGCAGGTATGACAGAGGATTAAGGGGTTGAGTCAAATAACTAATAACAGATAAATCAAATAAGGAGGTTTTTGCAAATGGAGATTAAAAAAATATTTGTCGCAGGGGCAGGATTGATGGGCGGAGGAATTGCCCAGGTCTGTGCTCAGGCAGGATACGACGTGGTTATGAGAGATCTCACTGATGCGATAATAGAGAAGGGTTTAAAGGCGATTACCTGGTCGATAGGCAAACTCGTGGAGAAGGGTAAGGTCGGGGGCACGGTAGATGAAATCCTGGGAAGGATTCAGGGAACTACAGATCTTTCGGCTGCCAAAGATGCAGATTTCGTATTTGAGGCTGTTATTGAAGATTTGGAGACAAAGAGAGCAGTGTTTTCAGGGCTGGATAAGATATGTCCGACCCATACCATTTTCGCTACCAATACGTCCGCAATCCCCATAACAGATATAGCGGAGGGAACGCAAAGTGCTTCCAGGGTGGTGGGTACCCATTTTTTTAGTCCTGTTCCTATGATGAGGATTGTGGAGATTGTAAGGGGATTACTGACCTCGGAGGAGACTATGGAGACTGCCGAAAGCCTGTGTAAAACCCTGGGAAAGGAAACTATCCGGGTTAACCGTGATGTGGCGGGATTTGCCCTCAATCGGATTAATTTTCCAAGTACCATCGAAGCTATTAAGCTTGTTGAAGCAGGGGTAGCAAGCGTAGAAGATATAGATAAAGGCATGCGGCTGGGTTTTGGCAGACCCATGGGTCCTTTTGAAACTGCTGATTTGGCCGGCCTGGATGTTGGCTTTAGTGCGATGAGCGCGGTTTATAAGGAAACCCAGGATGAAAAATTCCACCCGCCCATGCTACTTCAGCGGAAGGTGAAAATAGGACAATTAGGCAGAAAAACAGGTGTGGGCTGGTATAAATATGATGATAACGGGAAAAAGCTCGGTCCGGCCGATTAAGAGAGAGTTCTTATTTTCTAAATGAGGGGAAGAGTTAATCCAGAGCTTTTATTGAAAAGTGGAAATCTGTATTTGTAGGTAAGTAGAAAATATATTAACATAAGAGAGGCATGAGAGTATTAGCAGGCAAGTACCTCAAGCGGGAACTGAAAAAACAAGCATAACTAAAACGTCTCGGAAATTCTACAACTTATTGAAATTAGGTGAATTTTTTGAGGCTTGA